>NZ_JACARZ010000040.1:0-169760 GCF_013386315.1 Pseudomonas sp. P7779
GGCGAGGCACCGAGTGGTGGGGCAAAGCGTTTTTTGGTTACTTTTTTAGGCGTTTGTAAAAAAGTGACCCGCTGTAAGAGCGGAACCATAAGTGGCCGTTACCGCAGCAACGGATATGTACACCCCACCCCACCCCACCTCACCTCACCCCAACTACCATCACCGCTCCACGGGCACCGAAAGCCCCGAATTCCCAAGCGCATGACTACGCGCATCAAAAAACCGCAACTCCACCTCCATCCCCTCAAACAACTCCGCAAAACGCCGCTTCTGCTGCTGAATAAACCCCGCACTGCGCCCAAACACCGAAATCGCCAACGTGCTGATCTTCGCCTGTCGAATCGCCTGCACCAGATGCACATCCTGCGCGCCGAGGTGATGCCCAAAGATGCATAGCCCACCTTCATGGCCCAACAGCTGCTCATAACAGAACGACAAATAGTCAGAACTGCGAATGGTCTTCAGCTTCTCCTCAACCTTGCCCTCGCTGACAAACAACGGCACATCATCCAGCGTCTTGATCGTGTTGTTGATCGCAAAACTGCTGAGCAACGTGCTGTCAGTGGTCGGCAATTTACGCGCCGTACCGTCAAGGTTACGCACCAGGTGCAGGCCACCATGCAGATACAAAATGCGCGTGGTGTCGCAGGCAGTATTACGCAGGTCAAAGCTCGCATCGGCACTGCGAAACAGATCATCGATGCCCGGCGCATGCAGGATCGCCCAGTAGTTGAGCAGGTCGTAATTGCTGGTGAACACCGTCGGGTAACTCGCCAGCTCCTGATGGAGGGTCGCCAGTGTCGACGGCTTCACCAGGCGCCACGGAATATGCACGCTGTGGATCGTATTGATCAGCGCTTCCTTGATCGCGTAATAGCGATTACGCGGCGCAGCCGAGCTGACCGCCAGGGCCTTGTTGACCCGGCTGGTGGTTTTCAGTGCACCCAGCACCTGCTCGAAGCTGCGGGTCTGCATCGCGTCAAACACGCTGAGTTCGGACTGGCTCAGGGGTTTTTCTTCCACGGTGCGGGCGTTTTCGAACAGTGAGTCGTAGGCAAAGTCTTCCCACACTGCGCGGCTGGCACCGTTGCCGATCAGGATCCCGCTGATGGCGGTACTGCTGCGCAAAGCGTTCCAGTCTTCTAGGTGGGCATCAAAATCCTGGGAATCCTTCATTGCGGCGGGTCTACTCGAAATCGGCTGGGCGGTGACTTTATCACGAGCGGGCGTTGATCCTGGTCAAGATGCCGCAGGCAATCGAGGTCGATGCTGTAGGCATAACGACTTTAAAGGATTAGCCACCATGAGCAGCACCTTCTTCATTCCCGCCGTCAACATCATGGGCCTCGACTGCCTCGACGAAGCCATGACCGCGATTCGCAACTACGGTTTTCGCAAGGCGCTGATCGTCACTGACGCCGGGATGGCCAAGGCAGGTGTGGCCAGCATGATCGCCGAGAAGCTTGCGATGCAAGACATCGACTCGGTGATCTATGACGGCGCCAAGCCCAACCCGAACGTCGATAACGTCGAAAAAGGCCTGGCACTGCTGCAACAGAGTGCCTGTGATTTCGTGGTGTCACTGGGCGGTGGCTCACCCCATGACTGTGCCAAGGGCATTGCCCTGTGTGCGACCAACGGCGGGCACATCGGCGACTACGAAGGCGTCGATCAGTCGGCCAAACCGCAACTGCCGCTGGTGGCCATCAACACCACCGCCGGCACGGCCAGCGAAATGACCCGCTTCTGCATCATCACCGACGAAACCCGCCACGTGAAAATGGCCATCGTCGACCGCAACGTCACGCCGCTGCTGTCGGTCAACGACCCGGCGCTGATGGTCGGCATGCCCAAGGGCCTGACTGCCGCCACCGGCATGGACGCACTCACCCACGCAATCGAAGCCTACGTGTCCACGGCTGCCAACCCGATCACCGACGCCTGTGCGATCAAGGCCATCGAACTGATCAGCGCCAACCTGCGGATTGCGGTGCGCGACGGTAAAGACCTGGCCGCCCGGGAGAACATGGCCTACGCGCAGTTCCTTGCCGGCATGGCCTTCAACAACGCGTCCCTGGGGTTCGTGCACGCCATGGCGCACCAGTTGGGCGGGCTGTATGACTTGCCTCACGGCGTGTGCAATGCGGTGCTGTTGCCTCATGTGCAAAGCTTCAACGCCAGCGTCAGCGCCGAGCGCCTGAGCCATGTGGCACGGGCCCTTGGCGCAGATATCAAGGGTACGTCGGTGGAAGAGGGCGCCCAGGCGGCCATCGCGGCGATTCGCAGCCTGTCCCAGGATGTGGAAATTCCTGCCGGGCTACGGGAGTTGGGCGCCAAGTTGCAGGACATCCCGCTGCTGGCGTCCAACGCCCTGAAGGACGCCTGCGGCCTGACCAACCCACGGCGGGCGGATCAGCGTCAGATTGAAGAGATCTTCCGCAGCGCGTTCTGATCAGTCCTGGCCATGGCGACGCACAGCAGTGCGCCGCCCGCCAGCGTCACGCATAACACCGCCAACGGCCAGGCCTGCTGACTCGCCAGCAGGCTGGCCACGCCACCGATCGCCGCTGCCATCAACTGATGCATAAAGCCGCTCAAGGCCATGGCGTAGGAGCCGCTCACCGGTGATTCGTCATTGGCCAGCGACAGGCTGATGGGATAACTCATCGATTGGCCGAACACCGCCAGGCAATACGGCAGCCACAGCAGGATCGCCAGCCCATTGGCAAACAGGCTGCCCAGCAACATCGTCGCGCTGCCGCACATCACCAACGCCACGCCCCAACTCATCATCGACAGGCGCCCGGTGCGGGCGACGAGGCGATTGACCATCAACGCCCCCGCCAGATACGCCCCGCTGATTGGCCAGCCGAGCCAGCCATATTGCGCCGCGCTCCACTCGAAATGGCCCTGCAAAATCAACGGTGCGCAGGTGTTGAACGCGATGATCACCCCGTAACCCAAACCGCCCGCCAACGCAGGCCGCAGGAACGCCGGATGGCGCAGGATCGTGCCGTAGATGCGCCAGGCCGAGACGTGTCCAGAGGCTTTTTCCAATCTTGGAAACACCACCCGTTGCAGCGCAATCATCAAGCCGACAGCCGCGACCGCCAGCCCATAAAAGATCGCCTCCCAACCAAACGCCACCTGCAACAGCGAGCCCACAAACTGCCCGATGCCCAGGGCGATCACGAACGTCATGCCCAGCCACGACAAACCTTTGGCCAACAGGGCACCGCTGAAGCTGTCACGAACCAGCACCCGCGCCATCACCGACACACCGCCCGCACCGAGGCCTTGAACCAGGCGCAGGCCGAGGAACGATTCGAGGCTGTAGGCGGACGGAATCGCCGCACTGGCCAGCGCATACAACGCCAACGCTGCCAGCAACACCGGCTTTCTACCCAGGCGCTCACCGAGGCTGCCCCAGAGCAGCATCGGCAACGCCATGCCGATCAAGTACACCGCCAGGGCCAGCGCCACATGGTCCTCTGCAGCGGTCAATGACAAGGCAATCGCCGGCACGGCGGGCAGATAACTGCTGATGCCAACCTGGGACAAAAAGGCCGCGCTGCAGGCAATGGTGAGGGTCGTGGTGCTTTTCAAGGGGCAAAAGATCCTGTTGAGCAGTAAGCTGCAAGCCGCAAGCTACAAGTTGCCAGTGGGTTTGTCTCTACCTTGCAGCCTGAAGCTAACCGCTTGTCGCTTAGGAACCAACCTTATGAGAGTTCTATTATTCGGCGCCACCGGCATGGTCGGCCAAGGCGTGTTGCGCGAGTGCCTGCTGGCCAGTGACGTGCAGGAAGTCGTCGCCGTCGGCCGTACCGCGCTGACCCAGGAACACGGCAAGCTGCACCAGGTGCTGCATGCCGACATGTTCGATTTCCAGCCCCTGGAGCATCTGCTGCAAGGTTTCGATGCCTGCTTCTTTTGCCTGGGCGTTTCTTCGGTGGGCATGGATGAAGCCAAGTACACCCATTTGAGCTACGACTTGACGCTGGTGGCCGCCAGCACCCTGGCGCGGCTCAACCCGCAGATGACCTTTATCTACGTGTCCGGCGCCGGGACTGACAGCAGCGAAACCGGCAAAACCATGTGGGCACGGATCAAGGGCAAGACCGAGAATGCGTTGCTGCGCCTGCCGTTCAAGGCGGTGTACCTGTTCCGTCCCGGGGTGATCCAGCCGTTGCACGGCGTGCGCTCGAAAACCCCGCTCTACCAGTCCATCTACACTGTGGTCGGCCCGTTGTTGTCGCTGCTGCGCCATGTGCGACCGGCCTGGGTGGTGAGCACGGAAACCGTTGGCCGCGCAATGCTCTCGGCCGTCCGGCACGGTGCACCTCTGCCGGTGGTGGAGCAGGCCGATATCAATCGCCTGGCCACCGAGCGCGCCTAGATGCTGCACAAAAGCCTGGTTCGCCGCCTTGACCTGATCACCCTGCAATTGTTTGTGGCGGTGCATGAGGAGGGCACGCTGACCCGCGCCGCCGCCCGTGAAACTATCGCGGTCTCGGCGGCCAGCAAGCGCTTGATGGAGCTGGAACAGGTGCTGGGCGTCAGCCTGTTTGTGCGCCAGGCCAAGGGCATGCAGCTCACGGCTGCCGGCGAGACCTTGCTGCACCATGCACGGCAGATGCTGTTCAATGTCGAGAAGATGGGTCTGGAGCTGGGCGAACACAGTCACGGCGTGCGCGGTTATGTGCGGATGCTGGCGAACCTCTCGGCAATCATTCAGTTCCTGCCCGAAGACTTGCGCGACTTTTCCGCGCTGCATCCACAGGTGAAGGCCGACCTGGAAGAGCGGCCCAGCAATGGCGTGGTCCAGGGTGTGATTGACGGCGTTGCGGACCTGGGCATCTGTTCCAGCGACACCGATACCAAAGGCCTGCCCGGCGTGACCTATCGCCGGGACAAGCTGGTGGTGCTGATGCCGGCGGATCACCCGTTGGCCTCGCGCAAGACCCTGACGTTCGCCGAGACGCTGGACAGCGACTACGTGGGGCTGCATTCCGCCAGTTCGATAAACATGCGCACCCATGCGGCGGCGCGGGAGGCGGGCAAGGTGCTGCGCTTGCGGATCCATGTGCCGGGCTTCGATGCCATGTGCCGGATGGTCCAGGCCAACATGGGCATCGGCATCCTGCCGCAAAAAGCCTATGAACTGTTTGGCCGGGCGTTGGGCTTGCACGCGGTGCCGCTGACGGATGCCTGGTCGGACCGCAGCCTGATCCTGGTGGTGCGTGACGAGGCGCAGCTGTCGCCGGTGAGCCGGTTGTTGTTCGATTACCTGCGGCGGGAGCAGGCGTAAGCAAACCCTGTGGCGAGGGCGCTTGCTGTGGTGAGGGAGCTTGCTGTGGCGAGGGAGCTTGCTCCCGCTGGGGCGCGAAGCGGCCCCAAAATCCAGGGAGCGCTACGCACTCCAGCGGGAGCAAGCTCCCTCGCCACAACCAGTCCTTACTCAAGCGTTCGCATTTGGCGAACGCTCGTTGCCAACTGACGGTTGGATTTCTACTGCCTGCGTCCTCTAGCCTTGGCCCCACATTCCAAGAACAAGAGGTACACCCCATGACGGCTCCCCTGAGCGGTATCAAGGTGATCGAGATCGGCACCCTGATTGCCGCGCCCTTCGCCGCCCGGCTGATGGCCGAGTTTGGCGCCGAGGTGATCAAGATCGAAGCCATGGGGCAGGGCGATCCGCTTCGCAAATGGCGAAAGCTTCACGAAGGTACGTCGCTGTGGTGGTACCTGCAATCGCGTAACAAAAAGTCCCTGGCCCTGGACCTCAAGTCGGCAGAAGGCCTGGACCTGGTCAAGCAATTGCTGGGCGATGCCGACGTGCTGATCGAAAACCTGCGCCCCGGCGGCCTGGAAAAACTCGGCCTGGGCTGGGACGTGCTGCACGCCCTCAACCCCAAGCTGACCCTGGTGCGCATCTCCGGCTACGGCCAGACCGGCCCTTACCGCGACCGCCCGGGCTTCGGTGCCATCGGCGAGGCCATGGGCGGGATTCGCTACACCACCGGCAATCCGGATTCGCCACCGGCGCGGGTTGGCGTGAGCCTCGGTGATTCCCTGGCGTCGCTGCACGGTGTGATCGGCGCGCTGATGTCGCTGCTGCGGGTCAAGACCGGCCAGGGCGACGGCCAGATTGTCGACGTGTCCCTGGCCGAAAGCGTGTTCAACCTGATGGAAAGCCTGGTGCCGGAATACGACATGCTCGGCCATGTGCGCGAACGCAGCGGCGGCGCCTTGCCCGGCATCGCACCCTCGAACACTTACCTGACCGCCGACGGCGCCTATGTGGTGATCGCCGGCAACAGCGACCCGATCTACAAACGCCTGATGCTCGCCATCGGCCGTGCCGACCTGGCCGAAGCGCCGGAGTTTGCCCACAACGATGGCCGCGCTGCCAAGAGCGGCCTGCTGGACGCCGCCATCACCCACTGGACCAGCAGCCTGCCCATCGACCAGGTGCTCAGTGCTCTGGAAGCCGCCGAAGTACCGGCGGGGCGCATCTATTCAGTGGCCGATATCGTCGCCGATCCGCACTACCAGGCCCGCGACATGCTGCTCAGCGCCGACCTGCCCGGCGGCCTCACGGTGAAGATGCCCGGTATCGTGCCCAAACTGTCGGAAACCCCCGGCGCGGTGAATTGGCAGGGCCCGAGCCTGGGCCAGCACACTGATTCAATCCTCGGCGACCTGGGCCTGAGCGGCGCCGATATTCAACGCCTGAAATCCTCGGGAGTGGTGCAATGAAAAACTATTCCGATGCGCTGATCGTGCAGGAAGTCTCGCCCCGTGACGGCCTGCAAATCGAGCCGACCTGGGTCGAGACTGTCGACAAGATCGCGTTGATAGACCAACTGTCCATGGCCGGGTTTTCCCGGATCGAAGCCGGCTCGTTCGTGTCGCCCAAGGCCATTCCCGCCTTGCGCGATGGGGAACAGGTGTTCCAGGGCATCACTCGTCGCCCCGGGGTCATCTACGTGGCGTTGATCCCCAACCTCAAGGGTGCCCAGCGTGCCATCGAGTCCCGGGCCGATGAGTTGAACCTGGTGATGTCCGCCAGCCAGACCCACAACCTGGCGAATATGCGCATGCGTTGCGAAGCCTCGTTGGCGGCGTTCGGCGATATCGTGAGCTTTGCTGCCGAGCACCCGGTGCGCCTCAACGGCAGCATCGCGACCACTTTTGGTTGCCCGTTCGAGGGCAAGATCGATGAGGACCGCGTGCTGCAATTGGTCGACGCCTACCGCGAGCTGGGCATCCAGGGCATCAGCCTGGCCGACACCACCGGCATGGCCAATCCGCGTCAGGTCGAGCGCCTGGTCAAGCGCGTGCTCGAACGTGTTCCGGCGAGCGACCTGACCCTGCATTTCCACAACACTCGCGGCCTGGGTTTGTGCAATGTGCTGGCCGCCTACGAGGCCGGTGCGCGACGGTTTGATGCGGCATTGGGCGGCCTCGGCGGTTGCCCGTTTGCGCCCGGCGCGTCGGGCAATATCTGCACTGAAGACCTGGTCAACCTGTGTGATGAAGTCGGGATCCACACCGGCATCGACCTGCCGCACCTGCTGAAAATGTCGCGGCAATTGCCAGCCTTGCTGGGCCACGAATTGCCGGGCCAGGTGGCCAAGGCCGGGCGCAATTGCGACCTGCATCCGCCACCGGCCTACATCGCCACCTTGTAAGCCGTAACCAGACAACAAAAACAATCGGACGCCTGCGAGCAGTCCGCTGGAGAGAATCGATGAGCCTTAATACGTTGGAGGCCGGCGTGCGCCCGGCCGCTGAACACGATGCCGAAAAAGCCCTGGTCAGCAAGGTCGCCTGGCGCCTGATGCCGCTGATCATGGTCTGCTACCTGTTCGCGTTTTTTGACCGCATCAACATCAGCTTCGCCAAGTTCCAGCTACAGGCCGACCTGAGCCTGAGTGACACTGCCTATGGTCTCGGCGCCGGGCTGTTTGTGGTGGGCTATGTGATCTTTGAAGTGCCGAGCAACATGATGCTGTACAAGGTCGGCGCCCGCCGCTGGATCGCTCGCATCATGATGTCGTGGGGGCTGGCGACGGCCGCTATGGTGTTCGTCACGGCCGAATGGCAGTTCTACGGCCTGCGTTTCATCATCGGTGCGATGGAGGCCGGGTTTGCCCCGGGCGTGCTGTATTACCTGACGTTGTGGTTCCCGCAGCACTTCCGTGGGCGCATCACCTCGATGCTGTTCCTGGCGTCGGCGTTTGCCGGGCTGGTGGGCGCGCCGTTCTCCGGGCTGGTGCTGGAACACCTCGACGGTGTGCTGCAAATGCGCGGCTGGCACTGGTTGTTCTTGCTCGGTGGCTTGCCCTGTGTGGGCCTGGGGTTCCTGGTGCTCAAGCTGCTCAAGGACCGTATCGAGGATGCCCACTGGCTGACCCCGACGGAGAAGACGTTGCTGGCCAGTCGCATTGCCGTGCATGAACCCCACAAGAGCGGTGGCTCGTTGCTGGCTGCATTGCGTATCCCAGGCTTCCTGATGCTGGGTTTTATCTACTTCCTGATCCAGGTGGCGTCCTACGGGCTGAACTTCTGGGCGCCGCAACTGATCCGCAGCGCCGGCACCCAGAGCCCGGTGATGATCGGCTTGCTGACGGCGATTCCCTACGTCTGCGGCGCCATTAGCATGGTGGTGATCGGACGCTTGTCCGACGCCACCGGCGAACGTCGCAAGTTCGTCAGCGGCCTGGTGGCGCTGGGGGCGGTGGGGTTCTTCTGTGCCGGGATCTTTGCCGATCACACCACGTTCCTGATCGTCGCCCTGAGCTTGCTGGGCGCGGGGATCATCGCTTCGATCCCGACGTTCTGGACGCTGCCGCCGAAGTTGTTGGCCGGTGCCGGCGCGGGCGCTGCTGGCGGGATCGCGGTGATCAACACGTTGGGCCAGTTCGGCGGCATCGTCAGCCCGGTGATGGTCGGCCGGATCAAGGACCTCACCGGCAGCACCACGCCGGCGCTGTATGTCATCGGCGTGTGTGCGTTGCTGGCGGCGGCGCTGTTGCTGTGGGGCTTGCCTCAGAAGCTGCGCACCCTCGACAAGCGCTGATCAGCCGGCGGTCACCAGCGAGCGGGTGGGTGCGGCACTGAATTGAATCAGGGCCACACCGCCAATCAACATCAGCGCCCCGATCAACCGGGGCGCGGTCAATTGGCGTTCCACCAGCCCGAACAAGCCGAAGTGGTCCAGCATCAACGAGGCGACGATTTGCCCGGCCATCGCCAGGGCGATAAACCCCGAGGCGCCGAGCTTGGGCATCAGGATCAACGCCAGCGAAATGAAGCACACGCCGAACGCGCCGCCGCTCCACATCCACAGCGGCGCCTTGGTGATAAAACCCAGGTTGGGCAGCGGCAGGCGCAGGGCCAGGATCACCGGCAGCAGCACGATGATGCTCACCAGCAGCGAGGCCAGGGTGGCCCACAGCGGATGCCCCAGGCCGCGTCCCAGGTTGGCGTTGATCGCGCTTTGAAACGGCACCACTGCCCCGGCGAACGCGGCCAACAGCAACAAACCTACCCAATGCAACGTCGTCATGATCAATCTCCCAGAGGTTTTGCTGGACTCTAGGCTATTCGTCGCGCAAATTTAAATTCCAAGTTCTTATGCAGAACATGCAGCTGATGAATGATCTACGACGCATCGACCTTAACCTGCTGGTGATCCTTGATGCCTTGCTCAGCGAGCAACACGTGACCCGTGCCGCCGAGCGCCTGCACCTGAGCCAGCCGGCGGTGAGCCACGCGCTGGCGCGGTTGCGGGATTTGCTCGGAGACGCGTTGCTGGTGCGCCAGGGCAGTTCGCTGGTGCCCACTGCTCGTGCTCTGGAACTGGCCATGCCGCTGGCGGAAGCGCTGGCCCAGGTACAGGCGCTGCTGGAGCCCAATCGTTTTGATCCGGCGTCGGCCAAGCGCACCTTCCGGGTCGCCATGTCGGACTACAGTGCGGCGATTTTCTTGCCGGGGCTGGTGCGCACCTTGCGCCGGGAAGCGCCGGGGATTGATTTGCAGATTATCCAGGCCAGTCGCGAAGGCATGCTTGACGGTGTGCTCAATGGCGATATCGACCTGGCGGCCGGGGTGTTTCCCGACATGCCTGCCGAACTGCGCAGCACGCCGCTGTTTGAAGAGCATTACGTGTGCCTGGTGGACCGCGACAGCCTGCCGGCAAGCGGTGTACTCGACCTGCCCACCTATCTGGCGCGGCCCCACGTATTGCTGGAAATGCGTGGCAGCGGCACCCCGGAAATCGAACGGGCGCTGACGGCGATTCGTGAGCGCCGGCACGTGTCTATCAGCTTGCCTCATTGGGGTGTTGCACCGCAGTTGATCCAGGGCACGGACCTGATTCTTACCGTGTCGTCTCGCGGGCTGCTGAACATTGATCACGAACAGTTGTTGGCGGTGCCGCCGCCGTTTCACATTCCGTCGTTTGCGTTTGTGCTGGCGTGGCATTCGCGGCGGGGTGGGGACGCGGCGTTGCAGTGGTTGAATGGGCAGGTGCAGGTTGTGATACAGGGTTGATCGGCGTTACCAACTGTTCGGTGGTTGGCGCCGTGTGTGAAATATTCGAAGAACCTGTAACCGTCCCTCGCGAATACGATATGGCACGAGATAGGGCCAGCGTGGCATCACCCACTCACGTGTACCAGGAACGCGTCCTTCTCGACCCATCGCCGGAAACTCAGCAACATGCTCAAGCCCCGTCCGGATGGCCTGAACAAACTCATAAGCCGCTTTGGGGTTTTCCTGGGCGATGAAAGCTGCTTCATCATCAAGATTTTTGAGTGCTGCCTTCAGCCACTCAACGCGCATTGGCACGCCATTTGTTTGCCACTGCGTCTACTTCGGCGGCAGTTGCAAAGTCACCCGCATCGGCTTCTTTCAACGCCTTTTGAATTTCCTCGATTTGCCATGCTTCACGCGTCAGGTATTCGCGTAACGCATCGACGGCGAGGAACGATTTGCTGCGCCCGGTGGCCTTGGCAAGGCTGGCGAGTGTTTCGGAGATGTCTTCAGGTAGACGTAATGACATGACCGACATAAGTGCCTCGATGTAGTGATGTGTAATACAACATACTACATTGTCACCGTTGCATCGTTGTGTCCCGTTCGTCAGGACTGCTCCTCAGTAAGCCCTGACGACCGTTCGTCGCACTAACAAGTTTTTTCTAAACCTTTGCCGCCCTGAAAATTCAGATTCAGAGCGGGGCTCGTTTCCCTGCACCTGTTTATTACCTGGAGGAACCCATCATGAGCCGCATGGCTATCCGGTTACGCACCGCCAGTTTCGCGATGCTGCTGGGCCTCGGCGCCAGCAATGCTTTCGCCCAGTCGCCTGCCGATTTCATCGAGCAGGCTTCGGCCAAGGGCATGGCCGATATCGAGACCAGCCGCATGGCACACGCCAAGACTTCGTCCCAGGAGATCAAGGACTACACCATCGAAGTCATCAATGAACGCACCGTGGCCAATCAGCACCTGGCGGCCATCGCCAAGAAGCTCGACTTGCCGGTGGCCCCACGGGACAAGATTGTCGACAAGGCCGAATCGCTGATGCCCGAGCTCAAGGACGGCGACTCCTTTGACGCCGCCTACACCGCCCAGCAGATCAAGGCCAACGAAGACGCGATCGCCTTGTTCAAGCAGGAGGGCGCCGAGTCCGATATCCCGGAAATAAAGGCTTTGGTGGATGAGACCTTGCCCAAGTTGGAAGAGCGCCTGGAGAAAGCCCGGGCGCTGGCGTCGACGTACGGTAAGGGTCACCAGGGCGACGGTTGATTGCCTTGAGTACCCCATGAAAAACGGTGGCTGGAGTGATCCAGCCGCCGTTTTTTTATGCCTGGTTCAGGTCCGTCTTGGACCGGCCATTGTCATCCGTTGTTTCGGTAACCAGCGTCGTCACAGTGATGGTTTCACTGTCGCCGATGGTCTTGTATTCCTTGCGCAGTTTCTCCAGTTCCTTGCGGTCCAGGCCGTCCAGGCTCAATACGGCGTTTTGTGCATCCTTGGTGGCGCGCAGCAACTCGTCAATCTTGATATGCAAAATGTCGTTGTCGCGGTTTTGCGTGTTCTGGATCAGGAACACCATCAGGAAGGTGATGATGGTGGTGGAGGTGTTGATGATCAGCTGCCACGTGTCGTTGTAGTGGAAATAGGGCCCGCTCAGACTCCACAGGAGGATCAATCCCACCGCCGCGTAGAACGTGCGGGCGCTGCCTGCCCAGCGGGACAGGGATTGTGAGATGGCGGAGAATTTCATGACCGTTTTCCTATAAGGGTGGGTGATGAAAATACTGACCGCAGGCGCGCTCTGAAATTTCTTTTTACAATTGAGGATCTGAACAAAGTTGTACGTTTTCCTGCTGGGGGTCAGCCGTGATCCTCCAGCGCCAGCAGATACTGCTTGGCCTCAAGCCCGCCGGCGAACCCGGTCAAGCCACCCGACGCACCGATCACCCGATGGCACGGCGCAACAATCGAAATCGGATTGCGCCCGTTGGCGGCGCCGACGGCACGCACGGCCTTGGGGTTGCCTATCTGCGCAGCGATCTGGCTGTAGCTGCGGGTCTCTCCGAACGGGATGGTCAACAGCGCCTGCCAGACTTTCTTCTGGAAGTCGGTGCCGGCGAAGTCCAGTTCCAGCTCGAAACGGTTGCGGGCACCGGCGAAGTACTCCTTCAACTGTCGCTCGGTCTCCAGCAGTACCGGGCTGTTGCTGGCTTCTTGCAGGGCACCCAGGCGAACGCGATTGGGCCGCTCTTTTTCCCAGAGGATGGCGGTGAGTTTTCCGTCACGGGCCACGAGGGTCAGTTGGCCGACGGGGGAGGGCATGTATTTGTATTCGTAGGACATGGTCGGGCTCCTTGAGTGGGTATGGCTCTACTGTAGATGGGCCGACCCAGGGTGGAACTACGTTTCTTGCGGTCGAATTCGCGAACGACTTAGAAGTTCCAGTAAACCCAATCGGCGTAATACGGATACCAATAAAACCACGAGAACCAGTACAGCGCCTTGAGTACCGATGCCGTGCCAATGACAAAAAATGAAGCGATGTTGAGCAGCGTGATGATCACGGCAAATACGGTTACACGCCGACTGGCATGCAGTTGGGCAAACCGGGCGCCATAAACGGAGGCGGTGATGGACGCCAGCACCAACACGAGTCCCAGCGCAAAGGGCAGCCTGAGGAACGAGAGCAGCAGAGGAGCGATCAGCACCCAGCCCAGTACCTTGCGCAGTACGGGGCTGGGCGTGCGGTGTGAGGGAGGGCGCATTGCGCGGTTCCTTGAAGTGCTGTTACCGGTCCTGTTGCAATACCTTGAGGGCAGCAGACGCAAGAAAGCCCGAACGGCTTTTTTCTTCCGGATGATGCAGGACGTATTCGTCAATGCGGTTCAGCAGATAGCCGGGCAACGTGATATTGAGTTTCTGTGCCTTGCCCAGGTACTTGGTCACATCAATATCCACCACCGCCCACGTGCAGCCGGCATATTGCGGGTTGGCGGCATGGAGGGTGACTTTCTGTGCTGTAGGAATGGGCGCACCGTCTTCTGCGAGGATCTCGAAGTGGCCTTCGATCGCTTCGCGGGCCATGGCCATGGCGTCGTCCAGATCATCTCCAGCTGAGAAGCAACCGGGAATGTCCGGGACTTCCACACCCCAGGCATGGTCCTCGTCACCGGTTGAAATTGCGATTGGGTACAGCATGTTTGTTGTCCTCCACGAACGTGTTAGCTGAGCAGAGCTTGTTTCAAAATGCTCTTTGCGGTCTTGTCCAGCAGGTCCTTTTTAGGATGGGGAATCGTCACCAGCCCCGGCTTTGTCGGGTGCTTGAAATGATGATGGCTGCCTCTGATTCGCACCAGATACCAGCCATCCGCAACGATGTGACCTATCAAATATCGGCTGTCCACAGCACCTCCTTGTGGTGTGTGTTGGTGGAGACTATAACTACTGAAAATAAATTATCAACACTCTACCTACCAGCGGTCGATGACCGGTGTTTCTGTAGGGGCTGTATGCAGTGTATGAGCGCATGGGGACGGTGCCCGACGGAGGTATTGCGAGGTTTTTCGAGAGAACAATCAGGCTTTCTGACGAGCCTGCAGCAACTCATCAATTACCGTGAGAAATGCCGTGACCATCAAGCTGCTTGCGCCGCTGCGCGTAAGAACGAGCAGCCGTGCATACGCTTCCGCGTCCACCAACGGCCGATACGTCACGCCTTTGTTCATCAAACTCTGCGTACATTCCGGCACCAGCGCCACACCTTGTCCCGCCGCCACCAGTGCAATGATCGAGGTAATTTGCCGTCCCGACGGCCCGGCCCTCAGTGGCAAACCTTTGTGCCGATAAAGCTGCTCAATGGACTGGTTAAGCCCCGAGCCATAATCGGCTGGGAACAGAATCAACGGGTACCCACTCAACTGCGCCAGGCTGACCTCGGCCTGGTTGGCCAACGGGCTGTCGCTGGACACCGCCGCCACCAGCCGCTCCTCACCCAACGACAACGCTTGCACCTCAGTCTGACCGTCCTGGGGCAGTAACCGGCTCAAGCCGATATCCAGGCGGCCATCAGCCACCTGTGCGCCCAGGCTGCCGGAGGCGCATTCCACCAGCGTCAGTTGCACATCGGGAAAGCGTTGGGCGAAGGCTTGAATCGCCTGGCTGAACAAGTCCGACAGGGCTATCGAACTGACGTAACCCAGCGCCAGTTGCCCGGCGGCACCCGCCGCCAGTTTGCCCGCGATGACTTCAGCGAGGTCGACCTGCTCCAGCACCGCCCGTGCGTAGGGCAGGAACGCGCGCCCCTGGGGAGTGAGCGAAACCGTGCGACTGGTGCGGTCGAACAGGCGAAATCCCAGCTCAGTCTCCAGCGCGGAAATCTGCCGGGTCAACGGCGGCTGGGCCAGGTGCAGGCGAATGGCCGCTCGGCCGAAGTGCAATTCTTCGGCGACGGTCAGAAAGTAACGCAGCTTGCGTAGGTCGAGCATCCTGGCCCCAGGGTATTGATCGGTTCGAAATCGGTATTGGTCTCGGGTGTGCGGGTCATTCTATAAAGGCCTCAGATAATAAAACGAGAGGTTTCATGAAACCGCGCTTGCATTGTGCCCGTCTTGCCCTGTTCCTGTGTGGCTGCGCGGCGTTTCTCAACCTCTACGCCACCCAGAGCATTTTGCAGACCCTTGCCGCCAACTTTGAAGTGAGCGCCAGGGCGGCCGGTTGGAGCATTACCGTCACCACCTTGGCGGTAGCGCTGACCGCGCCCTTTGTCAGCCGCCTGACCGGGCGTTTTGAGCAACGCACGGTGATCTCGGCGGCCGCGCTGTTGCTGGCGTTGCCGGCGCTGATGACTGCCTATGCCAGCAGCTTTGCCGAACTGCTGGTGTGGCGCTTTATCGAAGGCATGCTGATCCCCGTGGTGTTCGCCACCAGCGTGGCCTACATCGGTGATCGCTGGCGCGGCGGCACCGTCACCGAAGTCACCAGCCTCTATGTGGCCGGCACCGTGCTCGGCGGGTTTGCCGGGCGCTTCGTCACCGGTGTGATGACCGAGTACGTCGGCTGGCGTGAAGCCTTCGAGCTGTTGGCAGTGTTGAGCCTGATGGTGGGCGGGTTTATCCAGTTCCTGCTGCCGGGCAATCCACCCCGAATTGCGCGACCTTCAACCACCTGGGCCGATGTGCTCGGCACGCCGTTGCTGGCAGCCTACGCCGTAGGATTTTGCGTGCTGTTCTCCCAAGTGGCGACGTTTACCTACGCTGGCCTTTACCTCAGCCAAGCCCCGTTCGACCTTGGCCCGGCGGCGCTGGGCACGATCTACATGGTGTTCCTGCTGGCCCTGGTGGTCATTCCCGTTGCCGGGCGCCTGAGCAAATCCCGCCCGCAATCCGAACTGCTGACGGCGGCTGCGGTGCTTGGCGTTTGTGGCTCGGGCCTGACCTTGCTGCCATCCCTGTGGTGCATCGTATTGGGCCTGGCCTTCAGCTCCACGGGCGTGTTCCTCGCCCAGGCCGCCGCCAGCGCCTTCACCACCGCCACCGCTCGCCACAACAAGGCCGGCGCCGTGGGCCTGTACCTCACCTGCTATTACCTGGGCGGCAGCTTCGGCGCCATCGTCCCGGCGCTGATCTGGGGGCGTTGGGGTTGGGTGGGGTGTGTGGCGCTGATCATCGGTTTCCAGCTACTGTCGTTGCTGATCGCCCTGGCGGGCTGGAAGCCCCTCCAACCTGAACTGAGCAAGACCTCATGAACGATGCCGTTGCCCTGCCGGTACCCGAGACTTCCGCCCGTCGCCGCTCGTTGATCGCCGGCTGCAGCGCCCACGCGATTCACGATGGCCTGACCGATGTGATCTACGTGCTGCTGCCGATCTGGCAAGCGCAGTTCGGCATGACCTACGCCCAGGTCGGCCTGCTGCGCGGTGCCTATTCCGGGATGATGGCGGTGTTTCAGTTGATGGCCAGTCGTGCCGCCAAACGCTGGGGACGCACGCCGATGCTGGTGGGCGGCACGGCGCTTGCCGGTGTTGCCTATCTGTTGGTGGGGCAGGCGACCGGGTTGGGCATGTTGTTGCTGGCGCTGCTGTTGGGCGGGCTGGGGGCGAGTACCCAGCATCCGCTGGCTTCTTCGATGATCACCGACACCTACGAGAGCGGTGGTGGGGTCAAGGAAGCGCTGTCTCAATACAACTTCTCCGGAGACATTGGCAAAACCCTGGTTCCCGGGCTGGTCGGCCTGTTGCTGACCGTCATCAGCTGGCGCGCGAGCGTCACGCTTCTTGGAATGCTGGGATTGGCCGCGGCGGGGTTGCTGTGGTGGCTGATCCCAACGCAGGCAGCGGCGTCTGCTTCCGGCAAAACCGCCAAGACCTTGATCGGAAGTGGCTCGGTCAGCGGTCTGCGTGCGCTGATCGTCACGGGCACACTCGACAGTGCCGTGCGGATGGGCTTTCTCACGTTTCTGCCCTTTCTTCTGCAAGCTAAAGGCGCCGGCACTGCGGGCATCGGTCTCGCGCTGACCATGCTGTTTATCGGCGGCGCCTTCGGCAAATTGCTCTGCGGCTACCTCGGCGCACGCATCGGCATGATGAAAACCGTGTGGCTGACGGAGAGCAGCACGGCGGTGTTGATCGTTGCGGCGGTGTACCTGCCGTTGAGCGGGTTGATGGTGATGTTGCCGGTGTTGGGGCTGGCATTGAATGGCACGTCGTCGGTGCTTTACGGCGCGGTGCCGGATCTCGCTGGCGCAGGTAAACGAGAGCAGGCGTTTGCCGTGTTCTACACCGGCACCATCGGCGGGGGCGCGTTGGCGCCGGTTCTGTTTGGCGGGCTGGGGGACTTGATGGGCGTGCCGGTGGCGGTGATGGTGCTGGCGGGGATGTTGTTGCTGACGTTGCCGTTGGCGTGGGTGGTGCAGCGGGGCTGCTCACTCAAATAATCGAATGATTGGCGACATGCCCCGGCTGTGCTTGCAGATCGATACCCAGTGCGTGAAGCACCTTGAGTACCGTTTCGAAGCGGGGCTTTGCTCCAGGGGCAAATGCCTTGTACAGACTCTCACGGCCCATGCCGGTATCGGTCGCGACCCGCGCCATCCCGCGAGCTTTGGCCACGTACCCGACGGCCCTGAGGAACTCCTCATTATCGCCGTCGGCCAGAACTTGAGAAAGGTATTCGCTGATGGCTTCATCACTGTCGAGCAGTGCCGCCATATCAAATGTCGTCAGTGTTTGGCTCATGATCAAACTTCCTTTGCCAGTTTTTTTGCTCGCCGGATGTCGGCGTCTTGTGAGGATTTGTCGCCACCGGCCAGCAAGACGATGACGGTTCTTCCTCGCTGCGTGAAATACACTCGATAACCCAGACCGATATCTACGCGCATTTCCGAGACACCATTGCCTACCGTCTTTATATCGCCCAGATTGCCAGCAGATGCGCGATCGATGCGCCGGGCGATGGCGATTTTTGCGCGTAAATCAAGTATTGCTGAATGCCAGGTAATGAAGGTCTGCGTTTGCTGGACTAGATAGTTCACGGATTTTCACTGTATCCATATGGATACTTGCTGGCAATAGGCATGAGCACGTGCGCGCGGCGCGGTTAGGCGCAGGAGAATGATGTGAGTAAGGCTAAGGATTCAAATGGTCTCTTGTTGCGAGCGATTGCAGTGTCGAAGTCTCTTGCAGTTGCTGGCGCCTAATCCATCAAGGATGCGATCCGCTGCGCATCCTCCGGCGTCGCCGGGTTGTACACCACCATATTCAGATCCTTGCGCCCATCGACCGCAAACACCGAATACTCAAATTCGATCGGCCCCAACACCGAATGGCGTATCCGCTTGATGCGATCACCATGGGCGCCCTGAACATCGTTTTCGCTCCACATCGCCTTAAATTCAGGGCTGCGTCGACACAGTTCATCCACCAGCGGCTGCACCTGCTCCGCCGCGCCTGAGCGCGCTGTATCAATCCTGAAAGCCCCCAACACAAACCGCGCCACGCTTTCCCAGTCGTATTGGGCCGCGCGGGAATTGGGATCAAGGAACATGAACCGCAGGATATTTCGCTGTTCCGGCGCCTGGGATCCGTAGTCCATCAACATCACCGTCGCCGCCTGGTTCCAGGCCACCACGTCCCAGGTCGCCGTACGCAGGATCGCGGCGCTGGGGTTCAAGGCATCCAGTACCCGTTGCAGGCGTGGCGTCACCGTTTCGTTTTGCTGATAGCGCACTTCGGGTGGGCGTCCGAAGGCCAGCAGGAACAGATGCTCGCGTTCGATATCGGTCAACATCAGCGCATGGGCAATCCGCTCCAGCACTTCCACCGACGGCGCGCCGCCACGGCCCTGTTCGAGCCAGGTGTACCAGGTGGGGCTGATGTTCGCGCGTTGGGCCACCTCTTCGCGGCGCAAACCTGGCGTACGCCGTCGTGCCGATGAGAAGCCGAATGCCGCCGGATCAAGCCGGGTACGTCGGTCTTTCAGATAGCTGCCCAACTGGTTTGCGCTCATAGCCTGTTAGCCTCTATACCCTGATAACTTCACTACTTTACCCGTATAGGGCAAGCGCACAGATTAGTCTCTGAATACACACGGAGATACGGTTCATGCGCATATTTATAACGGGTGCCAGCGGATTTATCGGGTCGGCTGTCGTCAAGGAACTGATCGCGGCGGGCCATCAGGTGCTGGGGTTGTGCCGCTCGGATGACAAGGTGGCAGCGCTGGAGGCCGCCGGGGCTCAGGTACATCGTGGGTCGCTTGAGGACCTGGGAAGCCTCAAGTCTGGTGTTGCCCAGGCGGATGGCGTGATTCACCTGGCGTTCAATCACGACTTCTCGAAATTCGTCGCGAACTGCGAGGACGACCGCCGGGTTATCCAGGCGCTGGGAGAGGCACTTGCCGGGTCGGATCGACCGCTGATCATTACCTCCGGTGTCGGAATTGCGAGCACCGTGCCGGGGCAGTTGGCGACGGAGGATGGTGCGGTGGTTACCTCAGCGCAAATTCCTCGTGCAGCGTCGGAAGAAGCGGCTAACGCTGTAGCCGCGACGGGGGTGAATGTGTCGGTGATGCGTTTGCCTCAAGTACACGACACCGTCAGGCAGGGGCTGGTTAGCCCGGTGATCGAGTTGTATCGCGAGAAAGGCGTTTGCGCTTACATCGCTGACGGGAAAAACCGTTGGCCGGCGGCACATATTCTGGACGTGGCCCGGCTCTACAGGCTGGCGATTGAAAGAGCCGAACCGGGCGCGAGGTATCACGCGGTGGCAGAGCGGGGTGTGTCGCAGCGGGAGATTGCCGAGGTGTTGGGGACTCGGCTTGGTTTGCCGGTTAAATCCATTTCGGCGCAAGAGGCTCAGGAGTTTTTTGGTTGGTTGGCAAGGTTTACCGCTCACGATATGCCTGCATCCAGTGCGATCACGCGCAAGACGTTGGGATGGGAACCGGTGGGGCCGGGGTTGCTTGCGGATCTTGCGCAGTTGGAGGGCTTTTAAGGTCGAATTGCTGGAGGGCAGATTACTAATGTTTTCGAGAACGGGTTTGTTTCATTAGTCGTTGTTTCTCCAGCATTCCAACGTCAAGGAATAGCGCTTCGGCTGCTTGCTGCTCTGAGACCGCCTGCAAGACGATGAAGCTTTTTACCTCGGCAAATACGTCCAACGTCGCTTCCCAGAGACTCATCGCCAAGGCTGGTTTTTTCCAAGCGGGGTTATCGAGAACCCGGATGAGGATGATCCGGAGCTGGTTTATTTCAAACGTATTCGGTGAATGAGACGGGCCGTTTGATCATTGTGAAACACCACGCTTGAGGCCTGGCTTAGTGTTTGCCGGAGTTGTGTGCTCCTAACACACGATGCAACTCCCCCGCGACAGCAAGCAGTTGCTGTTCCAAGGCTTCCACATCGGATGCATTGATCCTGTCATTGATGACAGGCAAGGTTTTCGCCCGCTTTTTCGGGGCGGTTACTAGGTTATGTGCATCCTGGGAGACCAGAGCCTGGCGCAGAATGTTATTGATCACCGTCTGATAGCCCGTACCGGCGTTTTCGGCGCATGTGCGTGCTGCATCGATCACGATGTCATCCAGCATGATGGTGATGCGTGTCTTGCCTTTGTTGCCTGCAATAGCACCGCGCTTCCCTGAGCTGAAATCGTATTCGTCTTTCATGGTTCAAACCTCCAGATACTGGCGTCGTTCACTTTTGGATGCGAGCCTTGCACTGATGATGCGTACGAAATTCGGATCACGGTAGGTGTAGGCCACCACCAATATTCGATCCTTTGCATCTTTGCCCACGACTACCCAGCGTTCTTCATCGTGGTCGCGGTCTTCTATCATCAATGCTTTAGCGTCGTGAAATACCGGTTCAGCATCGGCCAGGCTTACACCTCTGTGCTTTAGCTGATTCAGTGTGTTCTTGGTGTAGTCATACTGGATTCTGAAGGTTTTCATTATGCATATTTTATATGTATAAAAAAGCGATTGATTGGGGGATGGATCTTGAGGGAAGGGATGACGGATTTCCGTCGGTCGACGCTGATGCGCCCGGTATGAGGGGGATGCTTAGTGTGTAGGGAAGGTGAGGAACCAAGGGGGGATTGTTGAGCGCAGCTATCTGGAAGAGAGATCTTGCGGCTTTGCCTACACAGCCATCAGAATCGTCCCGGTTGTACGCCTTGGGCGACGTCTTTAAGGTTCGTCAGCCGCTGCCCATCAGCGGTCGGGTTTAGTAGCCCGATTTGATCAACGGCGTATGGCTGTGCCATTTTTCAGACGTTTGAATGTCTGGTCTTTATGGTGGCTGTACGCGGGGCGCCTTTGGGCGCGCCGGTTTCGTTGATCAACCGGTCTACTAACCCGCGTATAGCCGCCACCCTTTGTTTAGTAGCTTCGGAAGGTGGTCCTAACCGAGGATCAACAGATGTGTACTGGCTCGTATAACTCACCCACATTGATTCGACGCCCCCAATCGCTGTCGGATTGCTGGCGTTGCAGTTGGCGCTTTGACGAATGATCGGTGACGGTGATGCACGCATTTAAAGTGTTTGGCGCTGGATTTAGCGTGGTGTCGGTCTTGGCCATCGGAGTGATTTTTAACGGTGGAAATGCCTTTGCCCTGGATGCCACAAAAACCCCAGGCGACAACCTGCCCAACCTGAGCCGTGCGTACGTTCTTCAGGATTTCAATGCGCAAGGTCAGCCAGAAGAAATAGCGCTAGGCGAAAATCTTCAGAACGCCTATTTCTACACAAACTGTTATCGCTCATCGGGATGCCATCAAGGTGTGCCGGAAGGAGCGCTGGTATTCAACACACCCTCGGGTTTTAACGCGACGCCCAACAGTCACTATCCCCGGGTTGAACTGCGGGCAAAAAGAGAGTTCACCGCAGGTGATGTGTTTGATAACACCCAGTCCGGCGAGCTTTATGTGGTGCAAAATCCAAGCACAAAATCGATCATATTTGCCCAGATACATGGCGACAAGGCGGGAGGTTCGGAGCTGCTGAAGCTTCGCTGGGAAGGTGGCTCGATCATCGCCGGGACCAAAACGCGCTATGGGCAGAAGGAGCAACGGACAGTATTGCTGAAGGGGCTCGAGCTTAACGACAAGCTGAATTACAAGATTGAGGTCAAGGGCTCCGAGGGTGGCATGGTGCTGCTGGTTTCGGCTGCGGCGAATGGCAGGCAGGCCAGCCGGGAATTCGATATTCCGCCATCGGGTTGGCAGGGCATCAATCTGTATTTCAAGGCCGGGAATTACAACCAGACCGCTGAGCAGGACGGCGGGGCAGCTATTGTTGCGTACACCTCCCTGGATGTGGGTTACCAGTAGCAGTGTGCGCCGGTTCAGAGACTCCCCGGCCCAGCAACCTGCGTACAGTTTCACCCTGTCTGCGCAGTACTGCGTCAGTAATGCCGAGTAAAAAGATTCGTTCCCCCTCTCCCCATTAGCGTCCGACGTCGTTGTAAGACACTTCTCGTTGTTCGCGCCTCCATTGAAGTTCTCCACGGTGATTGCCTATGTTTGATGGCATCAAACCAAGGAGGAATGACCATGCCTCGAAGTGCCTTAGCAGAAGATGGATATCTGCATTACATGCCTCGTGTGAGCCAGACTCATTGCGTCGAAGAGCTCGCAGAATTACGTCGAGAGTTTGAACAGTTGGAGCCGGATGAGTACGCCCCGCCTGGAGTAAACAGGTTTCGACGGTATGGCAACGGAGTCATTCTTCCCTGGCAAGACACGCATAAAGGCCACTGGTTGCCAATCGTCAAAGATGGGGCAGGCCACGGACGCGCAGGTTACGACCAAGGCGGTAACAATCCGGATCACGCAAATATTCGCTACTTTCACGCGTTGAGTGATGCGGTAAAAAACAATCGAGTACTACTCGACCTGATCGATGAAGATTTTTCCCTGACGTTCTGGCAGCATCCTGGCCAGCCCCTTCCTATCTATTTTGGGGTGCATTTTGTAAAACTCACGTCCGCGAGTTCGGATCAGCCAGGTATAAGCTCACCGAACTTTTTTCACCAGGATGGAGAGCCCTTCACGTTTGCGCACTTGATCTACCGTTCTTCGAACATGACGGGTGGCATCAATTTTATTGGGCATCCGGAAATTCGAAACATGCTGTTTGAGGACGCGCGGTCAAGTCAGATTTGGGCGGAGTTTACCCTTTCGGAGCCTCTCGATAGTTTTGCCGTTCATGATCCGAAGGTTTCGCACTACATAAGCCCGATCAAGAAACTTGACGACGCCTCTCCCGGAGTCTGTGAGCGCTGTATTGTTTTGGTTGATTTCTCGCCAACCATTCAGAGGATATGACGGTGCAGGCGTTGAGCTCGATATTACCCATCTTGATTGCGTTGGGAATAGGCTATCTATCGAGCAAACTCTTGCTCCCGGATAAAGTTGTTGCCCGATTGGTCAGTCTGATCAGCCCTTTGGTTTGGGGGCTACTTTTTCTGATAGGCACTGAGTTCGGCGAAGTGGTTTCTTCGCTGGATGCGGTTGGCTATGTGCTCAAGACATCTTCGCTTGTCGCGGTCGCAACAACAGTGGTGCCTTGCATGCTGCTGCTGGGCTTGGCGGCTTTGAGAGGGGCTGGACGAGAACCAGGCAGGGTTGCCAGTTTCGATATGCATGGCGCTGCTGCTCCTCTGAAAGAGTGCTTTATTGCGCTGCTGATGGTGGCCTTGGGCGTGTTGTTCACATATGCAGAATCAACCGTTGCAAGCTTGTGGCTTCCACCCAGCAACGTGATGTTAATGGTACTGATCTTCTTGGTGGGACTCGACTTGTCGAGCATCAAGTTAGGTCGTGACTGGATCTCATGGGGCGTTCTATGCGTTCCGATTGCCGTGGTCATTGGCTCAATATTGGGAGCCTATGCGGTTCATTTCATCACTGGCGAAGATATCCGTTTGCTCCTGGCACTCTCGACGGGATTTGGATGGTTCACGCTATCCAGCGTACTGGTCGGAGGGCTGTCCGGAGAAGTTCATGGCGCTACGGCATTGCTCGCAGACCTGGGGCGCGAACTGATCGCGATCGCTTTACTGTACCTGGTCGGTGGCTTCCACCCAAAGGTCGGTATTGCCGCCGCTGGGGCAACCGCTCTGGACTCGACGTTACCGATCGTGCGCCAAACCTGCCACTGCGACACGCTGCCTACCGCTCTCATGAGTGGTTTGATTCTGACGGTGTTAGCGCCCTTTTTTATAACCTTCTTTCTGACCGCATGACGTGACCTCTTACTGGAGGAAATCATGACTCCACGATTTTCAGGAGAAAAACCGAGTCTGCAACCATCAGCATTTAAAAGTCTCACGCTCGGCCCGATGCTTGCCGCGTTTGAACAGCTGCTGATGTGTATCAAAACTCAGCCCAAGGCGTTGATCCCGGTGGCTATGTTCCTGTCGCTGGCGGGGCCTGTCCGGGCGGAGCCAACGATTATGGAAAATGTGCGTGGTTATACCGTGAGTGGAGGCGGTCTGATGCGTTTTGATGCGTTGGCCTTTGATGCGTCGGGCAAAGTGATTTGCGTCGGTATGGCGGCCGATCTTGCTGGCAAGCATGCATTGGCGACGCGCATCGATGGTAAGGGGGCGTCCCTCTTGCCTGGGTTGACCGATGCGCACGGCCATATCAAATGGCTTGGAGAGTCCCTTCGAAGCATTGCTTTACGGGGCTCTCCAACACTGGTTGATACGCAGGAGAGGCTTCGGGTATTCGCTGCAGCGCGCCCCGGCGCCCGTTGGCTGACCGGCTCAGGCTGGAACCACGTTACCTGGAAGTTGGGGCGGTTTCCGACGGCTGCCGAAATTGATAAGGTCGTTGTCGATCGACCAGTGTGGCTAATTCGGGTGGATGCCCATGCCGGATGGGCTAATACCAAGGCGATGCAACTGGCGGGTATTACTAAGGACACGCCTGATCCGAAAGGCGGACGTATCGAACGGGATGCAGAAGGTAACCCGACAGGTGTATTTATCGACGCCGCTATGGGGCTGGTCGCGGATATTATTCCGCTGCCTGACGAGCAGGAGCGAGAGGTCGCGTTGCAGGCTGCATTGGAGCATCTCAATGCACAAGGACTGACATCTGTGCACGATGCAGGTGCTGATAGGCAGATGATCAAGACGATGCGCGGTTTTGCCGATCGCGGCCGGCTTCCGTTACGTGTCTACTCGATGATCAACGGTGCGGGGGATGATTTCGCGGTGTTGTCCCAGGACGGCCCTTTGATCGGCTACGGCGATGATCGTCTTACCATTCGTAGCGTCAAGCTTTATGCCGATGGCGCTTTGGGAAGCCGTGGTGCGGCGCTGTTTGAGCCATACACCGACGACCCAACCAACAAGGGGTTGCTTTTTGAAAGCCGGCAGGAGATGAAGCACAAGATTGAGTCGGTACTGAAAGCCGGCTTTCAAGCTAATGTGCATGGCATCGGTGATGCTGCCATCAAGCAGGTCATGGATAGCTTTGAACAGACCTACGCCACAGTCGGTGGGCGCGCCTTGCGTAACAGGATCGAGCATGCGCAGGTGGTTGATGTGGCGCAGATACCGCGCTTTATCGATCTAGGGCTGATTGCATCGATGCAGCCTACACATGCTACCAGCGACATGAATATGGCTGAGGACAGGGTGGGTGTCGAACGGATCAAGGGGGCTTATGCCTGGCGCACTCTGCTTAACCAGGGAACGAAAATTGCGGCAGGGTCAGACTTCCCAGTCGAATCTGCCAATCCGTTCTACGGCATACATGCTGCCGTGACTCGCTCGGATCATGAGGGCAACCCCTTGGCTGGATGGCACCCTGAGCAGGCCATGACCCTCTTCGAGGCTTTCCGTGCATTTACGCTGGATGCAGCTTATGCAGCCCATCAAGAAGCTACCCAAGGCAGCATTGAGCCCGGAAAGTGGGCCGATTTTATCCTGGTTGATCAGGACATTTTTGCCGTCAGCCCGGCAGACATCTGGAGGACACGCGTCCTGCAGACTTGGGTTGGCGGGAAGAAGGTCTATCAGGCGATTGAATGAGCCCGGTTCGACCGTTTAATTTCCAAATCCCACCCATAAAAAAACCGGACACCAAGGACCGGTTTTTTTACACATCCCCCGTCAAAACCAGCCTGACGCAGGAGCAAAATCTGAGTGGAGCGGGTAGAGGGAATCGAACCCTCATCTAAAGCTTGGGAAGCTTTCGTTCTACCACTAAACTATACCCGCTCAGAGCGGCTGACTTTGTACCAGATGTGCTCGCGGATTTGAAGTTTTTCTTCGAAAATTCTGTGTTTTACGTGCCAACGGTCGATCGTGGGCAGGCGGCCCCCCTGGGAAATCCGGCCCGCCCACAACCCCACCGCTCATACGGCAAACGCATGCTGTGGCTGTGACGCGTGGTACCGCAACCGGCTTGGCTGCTGCTCCGGTCTCAAAAAGCCCATCAACGCCTCCCGGCTATCCCGGCACGCGGCCTTGTGCTCCATATCCAGAAAGTGCCCGGTTGCCTGAATCGTGCCGAAGCTGCTTTTCGCAATATGTTGCCCAAACAGCTTGGCATCCTGGGCACTGGTGTACTCGTCCCATTCGCCGTTCAAGAACAACACCGGTATATCAATCTGCTTAGCGGCCTTGAGGTAGCACAGCCGGTCGCTGTTGAGCACGTGGCTGATGTGAAAGTGCATCTGCCCATACTCGTGCTCGGCCAGGCTGCTCACGTGTTTGTGATTGAAGCGTTTGAACAGCGACGGCAGGTGTTTGCCGATGGTGCTGTTGACCAGGTGGCCCACGCGGTCGCGGTCGAGGTTGCCGAGGTAGTCGACACCGCGCTCCAGGTAGTCGCGCATCGGGGCGTTGATCACCGGGGAGAACGAGCTGATCACGGCCTTTTCCACACGGCGCGGGCGGTGGGCGAGGGCGACGAGGGTCGCGGCGCCGCCCCAGGAAAAGGACAGCACGTGTTCGGCGGCGAAGTGGTCGATGAGTTCCAGAAGGATCTGGCCCTCGACTTCTTTCGTCAGCATATGCTCGTGGCGGTTGTGGATTTTGGAGCGGCCAGCGTAGGGCTGGTCATACAAAACCACGTTGAACGTCGGGTGCAGGCTTTTCACGGTCTGGGCGAAAGACGCAGTGGTGGCCATTGAGCCGTTGACCAGGATGATGGTCTTGGCTGCTGCGTCCGCGCGATAGAACTCCGTGTAAACCCGATACTGACCCTGTATATCCAGCACAGCGATTTCTGGCCTCATGTCGTAAGACTCCTGGCAAGCGGGTAATGCGCGCAGATCACTCTGCACGAGCTTTGTGACAGGTAGGCATACGCCTGGAAGTGAGGGCCCATGTCGATCCGGTACTGGCTGGCCGACGGGTGTTGTTATGGCGGGCAATTTGCCGTGAGAGGCCCGCAGGTCAAGCGTGCGGACGGGCAAAGTGTTTCTTGTAGGTAGGGGTGACTCGCCAGTCAGATTGCGGCTGGCTGGGTTGATTCAAGCATCAGGGATGCCAGTTCGCCAGTCGATGGCGTGGGTTTTTGCCATCATCGGCTGAACGGTCATCAGACCTGTTGGATTTCAGCCTCTGTAAGCGCCCGGTAATGGCCTGGCGCAAGGGCTGCGTCCAACTCCAGCGGTCCCATGCGTTCGCGGTGCAGGCGTATCACTTTGTTGTCGAAGTGCCCGAACATGCGCTTCACCTGGTGATAACGCCCTTCAATGATGCTCAGGCGCGCCGTTCTGGGGCCCAATAGTTCCAGTTCCGCCGGTTGGGTGGTGAGGTCTTCAAAGGCGAAGTACAGGCCGGCGGCGAAAGTGGCCGTGTATTGCGGGCCGATGTCCTGCTCGGTCTCGACGTAGTACACCTTGGGCAACTTGGTTTGCGGCTGGGTCAGGCGGCGCGACCACTGGCCGTCGTTGGTAATCAGCATCAGGCCGGTGGTGTTGAAATCCAGACGACCGGCGATGTGCAGCTCGTGCTTGTCCGGTTCATCCAGCAGGTCGAGCACCGTGGGGTGTTGCGGGTCGGACGTGGCGCTGACGCAGCCCTGGGGTTTGTGCAGCATGAAGTAACGCGCGGGTTTGCCGGCTTGCAGCACTTCGTCATCCAGCAACACACGGCTGAACTCGCTTACCGGGTGGTGCGGATCGCTGATGGCCTGGCCGTCGACGCTGATCCGCCGCTCCACCAGCAACAGGCGAACCTGTTTACGGTTGAAACGCGGCAGGTTGCTGAGGAAACGATCTACGCGCATTACGACCGCTCGTTGCCGCGCAGTTGTTCGTCCACCTGGGCACAACGCGGGCACAGGCAGGCTTTGTTGCGCAGTTCCGCCGGCAAGGCTTCGAGCACCGCGGGGTCGATGCTGACGGAATAGCACCAGCACGCCTGGTCGGCAGTGCGCGGGTCGGCCAGGGCGCAATCGTTGCGGGCGCCGCAGGCGGGGCAGAGGGTTGGCGTGGTCATCGGTCGGTTCAGGCTGTATCGGACAAGGTCCCGGTGAAACCCGGTGTGCCTTGCACGATACAGCCCCGCCGCGTTATTGCAAATCACGCTCCAGCACCACCACCCGTTGGCCTGCGCCAATGCCGCTGCCGGGCTGCACCGGAATTTCCCGCACGGTACCGGCGAACGGTGCGACTACCGGGATTTCCATTTTCATCGACTCCAGGATCACCAGCACATCCCCCGCCGCCACGCGTTCGCCAGCGCTCACCTGCACTTGCCAGAGATTGCCGGCGATGTGGCTGTCGATGCTGTATTCGTTGGCCTGCAAGGGCGTGTCTGCGCCCGGTGGTGCGGCGAGTTCCTCGCTGTCGAAATGCGCCTGGCCGCTGGCGATCCAGCGTTCGCGTTCGGCGTTGAACGCGCGCTGCTGTTGCCCGCGAAACGCGCCGATGCTTTCGGCTTCCTGCGCGAGAAAGGCCTGGTAATCCGTCAGGTTCAACTGGCTGTGTTCGATGTTCAGTTCAAACCGCCCAAGGGGGAAATCCCGGCGTATCTGCACCAGCTCATCGGCGCTCACCGGGTAAAAGCGGATCTGGTCGAAGAAGCGCAGCAACCACGGTTTGCCATCGAACGCGGCCACTTCCCGGTAGCGGTTCCACATCTGCAAGGTACGCCCGACGAACTGATAACCGCCGGGGCCTTCCATGCCGTAGACGCACAGGTAGGCGCCACCGATGCCCACGGAGTTTTCGGCGGTCCAGGTGCGTGCCGGGTTGTACTTGGTGGTGACCAGGCGGTGACGCGGGTCCAGCGGCGTGGCCACGGGCGCGCCGAGGTAGACGTCGCCCAGGCCCATCACCAGGTAGCTGGCATCGAACACGGTGTGGCGCACTTCGTCGAGGTTGGCCAGGTCGTTGATGCGGCGGATGAACTCCAGGTTGCTCGGGCACCACGGGGCATCCTTGCGCACGGTGGTCATGTATTTTTCGATCGCCAGTTGGCAGGCCGGGTCGTCCCAGGACAGTGGCAGGTGGACGATGCGCGACGGCACCTGCAGGTTTTGGCTGGCGCAGACGGCGTGCCATTCGGCGGTGATCAGCGCCAGGAGGTCGGCGAGGGTAAGTTGTTCGGGCTGATAGTGGATTTGCAGGGAGCGGATGCCGGGTGTCAGGTCGATGACGCCGTGCAGGGCTTGTGCTTCGAGGGCTTGCATCAGGGCGTGGGCGCGAAAGCGCAGCACCAGGTCGAGTTCCGGGGCGCCGATTTCCAGGAGCAGGTGGGTGTCGCCGGCGAGGCGGGCGACGAGGCGGGTGTCGGCCTGGCCGATGTCCAGAACAACAGGCGACCTGATCATTCCCACGCTCTGCGTGGGAATGCATCCTGTGACGCTCTGCGTCATTGCGTCGACAGCGGGACGCGGAGCGTCCCAGGCGGCATTCCCACGCAGAGCGTGGGAACGATCCCAGTTCAAGGCGAGGTCGCGGGCGGTCTTGATGTCGACGGGGGTGAAGCAGATTTTGTCACCCGCCTTGAGCTGGCCCAACTGCCACAAGTCCGCCTCGATCACCGTCACCGGGCATACAAACCCACCCAGGCTCGGGCCGTCGGGGCCGAGGATCACCGGCATGTCCCCGGTAAAATCCACCGCACCGATCGCATACGGATTGTCGTGAATATTCGACGGATGCAACCCCGCCTCACCGCCATCCGTACGCGCCCACAGAGGCTTCGGCCCGATCAACCTCACACCCGTGCGGCTGGAGTTGAAATGCACTTCCCACTGGGTGGCAAAGAACGTCTCGATGTACTCGGGCTTGAAGTATTCCGGCGCGCCGTGGGGGCCGTAGATCACCCGCAGTGTTCGCACCTCGCCAAGCGGTTCAGGCACTAGCGTATTGCCGCAACTGAGATCCTCCAACGGCAGTAAGTGCAACACATCACCTGCCCGCAAAGCCCGCCCGCCATGCCCACCAAACTGGCCAAGGGTGAAGGTACTTTTGCTTCCCAGATAATCCGGAACCTGCAGCCCGCCGCGTACGCAAAGGTAGCTGCGAGCTCCGGCCCCGGCGATGGTGCCCAGGCTCAAGGTTGCGCCCGCCGGGATCAGCAACGCGGTGTTCATCGGTACCGCTTCATCATTCAAGCGCAGCACAATGGCTGCACCCGTCACCGCCACCACCGCCGCACAATTGAAGCGCAGCAACGGCCCGCTCATGGTGATTTCCAGCGCAGCGGTGCCCTCGGCATTGCCCAGCAGGCGATTGCCCAGGCGCAGCGCGCGACTGTCCATCGGCCCCGACGGCGGCACGCCTACGGCCCAGTAACCGAGGCGCCCCGGATAGTCCTGCACACTGGTTTGCGTGCCGGCGCTGAGCACTTCAAACGTGTTGGCGTGGTACACCAAATCTTCAAGGCAGCGCGTCCACGGATGGCCACTGGCGAACGGTGTAGCGAGCAGAATCTGGCGCAGATAATCGCGGTTGGTTTCCACGCCGTACAGTTGGCTGTTGCTCAGGGCTTGATGCAAATCCAGGCGTGCCTGTTCGCGGGTCGGCGCCCAGGTGATGAGCTTGGCGATCATCGGGTCGAAGTAGGGCGGAATCTCGCAACCGGCCTCCACCCACGTGTCGATGCGCAGGCCTTCAGCGACCGGGAAGTCCACATACGTCAAAAGCCCCGGGCTTGGCTGAAACTCCCGGCCCGGATCTTCGGCGTACAGGCGTGCCTGAATCGCGTGGCCGTGAGGCTTCAGTTGCAGTTCCCGCAATGGCGGCATTTCCCCGGCGGCCAATTGCACCATCCAGCGCACCAGGTCCACGCCCCACACTTGCTCGGTGACGCCATGCTCCACCTGCAACCGGGTGTTCACTTCCAGAAAATAGAAGCGGCCATCGGCGCTATCAAAGATAAATTCCACGGTGCCGGCGCTGCGGTAATTCACTGCCTTGGCCAGGGTGATGGCGGCACGGCACAGCTCATCCGCCATGCCGTCGGGCAGGTTCGGCGCCGGGGTTTCTTCAAGCACTTTCTGGTTGCGCCGCTGCACCGAACAGTCGCGCACGCCGAGGGCGATGACCTCGCCGCAGCCATCACCAAACACCTGCACTTCCAGGTGCCGGGCGTGCTGGATGTACTTCTCGATAAACACACCGGCATCGCTGAAATTGTTCTGGCCCAGGCGCTTCACCGCCTCGAAACAGTCGCGCAATTCATCGGCGCTGTGGCACACGCGCATGCCGATCCCGCCACCACCGGCGGTGCTTTTAAGCATGATCGGATAGCCCACGGTTTCCCCGGCCAGTAGTGCGGCGTCGAGGCTGTTAAGCAGCTCGGTGCCTTCCAGCAGCGGGATGTTGTGCTGCCTGGCCAACGCGCGCGCGGTGTGCTTGAGGCCGAATACCCGCAGCTGTTCCGGCGTCGGGCCGACGAAGGCGATGCCTGCTGTTTCGCAGGCTTCGGCGAAGGCGGCGTTTTCCGATAGAAAGCCATAGCCGGGATGAATCGCGGTGGCGCCACAGGCCTTGGCCGTGGCGAGGATTTTCTCCACCGACAAATAGGTGCCGGCCGCCGCGCCTTCGCCCAGGCTGTAGGCCTCATCCGCTTGCTGGATATGCAGGCTCGCGGCATCGGCTTCGGAATACACCGCCACGCCCTTGACCGAAAGCTCACGCAAGGTGCGCAGGATGCGGCAGGCGATGGCGCCACGGTTGGCGATCAACAGTTTTTCGAACATGGCAAAACCCCGCAGGCCGATGAGTGCTCGGCCTTGTCCTGGGATGCGGGCCGTCCCGCAAATGTGGATGGCGCTGCGGTCGTCCGCAGCGCAAATTTCAACACCAATGGAGATCAACTGTGGGAGCCGGGCTTGCCCGCGATGGCGGTGGATCAGTCACCCCATATGTCGGCTGATCCACCGCTATCGCAGGCAAGCCAGCTCCTACCGGTCATCTCCACAGTTGATCTTCAGCGTTTTCGCAGGCACTGCCCGGCCCGGGCCTGGCACAGGGCGAACAACCACTGGCGCAACCGCTTGATCTTCAGTTCCATACCAGTAACTCCGCAGGGGTTGGGTTGTAGCCGTTGCACGGGTTGTTCAGTTGCGGGCAGTTGGAGATCAGTACGATCACGTCCATCTCGGCCCGCAGGTCGACGTACTTGCCGGGGGCGGAAATCCCGTCCTCGAAGGTCAACCCGCCATCGGCGGTCACCGGCACGTTCATGAAGAAATTGATGTTCGGCCCGATGTCGCTTTTACCCAGCCGGCCATCGTGGGCACAGGCCCGCAGATAGTTGTCACGGCAGCTGTGCATGTAGCGTTTTTCCAGGGCGTAGCGCACGGTGTTGCTCTCTTGGGCGCAGGCGCCGCCAAGGGTGTCGTGGCGTCCGCAGGTGTCGTCGACGATGGTCAGCATCGGCTGGCCGAGGTTGGAATACAGCACGCTGCCGGTGCTCAGGTACACGCTGTTTTGCCGACGCAGGGTGCGCTGCACGTCGTAGCGTTCCCTGGGGTTTTTCAGGCTGTAGAACAGCGTGTCGACCGCCTGGTTGCCCTCAAGGTCGAGGATGCGCAGGGTCTGGCCGGCCTTGACTTCCATCAGCCAGGGTTCGCCGGCGGGAATGGTCGCGCGGTACACGGCCGCGTCCGGTTGTTTGGCGAGTGCGATAGACATGGCAGGTCCTCAGGCGAACAGACGGTCGGTGTTGATAAAGCCGCGCTCGTTTTCCGGGCGCGAGGTACGGCAGTGTTCGGCGACGCTTGGGTCGGCGTTCATCCAGCTGAGTTTCAGCGGCTGCGGCGCGTACTCGGGGTTGGGGTCCATGGGATGTTGCAGCGCGGTGAGCACCACCAGTGTGTCCATCGGTGCGTAGAGTTCGATGTAGTCGCCGGCCTTGGAGTGACCGGGGACAAAGTGCAGGCTGCCAGCTTTATCTACCGTGACTTTGCTGAACAGGTTGAGGGTCATCAGCAGGTCGGACAGCCCCAGGCCCCACTTGCCCAGTTCCACCAGCAGGTTGTCGGTGCCGTTGCGGTAGAAGCCGTTGCGCAGCTCTTGATAGCGGCCTTTGCCATATTTTTCCGCGACCTCGGAGGCGCATGAAACGCCGCCGATGCTGTCACTCCAGCCGCAGGTGTCGGCGGTGATGGCAGCCAGCACGCGGCCCATGTCCGAGTACAGGCAATGGCCGCTGGTGAGCTTGGCGGTGTGTTGGCATTTGAGGCTGTCGGGCAGGTTCAGGCGCTCGGTTTTTTCATTGGCATTGAGCAGGGTCAGGCTGACGTTGGCGCCGCCGCGAATGTCGGTGAGGCGCAGCAGTTGGCTGCGCTTGAGTACAAAGGAACGGTGGCCGCCGCCGGGGAGCATTTCCTCGGCGAAGGGTGGGAACAATTGAGTTGAGTCGGTCATTTGGAAGTGGCTCCAAGTTCGGCGGCGATCGCCTTGCGGCGCTCGCTGTTCAAAGGGATGTCGTAGGTGATGCGGGCGCCGTAGGCGCCGGGGGCGTGTGGGTCGAGGCGCACCTTGTCGAATACCAGCAAGCGGGTGCCGAGGCTGAAGCCTTCACTCAGGTCGTGGGTGACCATGAACACCGTCAGCCTGGTTTCGCGCCACAGCTCCAGCAACAGCAGGTGCATGTCTTTGCGAATGCCCGGGTCGAGGGCGCCGAAGGGTTCGTCCAGCAGCAACACGCGGGGCTTCATGATCAGCGCCTGGGCGATGGCCAGCCGCTGCTGCATACCGCCGGAAAGCTGCGCCGGGTACTTGTCCAGGGCATGGCCCAAACCGACTTTATGCAGCAGGGCTGCGCCCTGTTCCCGCGCCTGTTTTTTCGCGCTGCCGAACAGGCGGCCGAGCAACGCTGAACGCGGCAACTCAAGGCCCAGCGCAACGTTGTCCAGCACCGTCAGATGCGGGAACACCGAGTAGCGCTGGAACACCACGCCACGGCTGGCATCGGGTTCGGCGGCGAGCGGTTTACCGTCCAGCAGGATCTCGCCATGGCTGGCGGTTTCCTGCCCCAGCAGCAGGCGCAGGAAGGTCGATTTGCCGCAACCGGAGGTGCCGACCAGGGTGCAGAATTCGCCTTCCGCCACGTGCAGGTTCAGGCGCTCCAATACCACCTGATCGCCATAGCGCTGCCACACATTGTTGACGCTGATAAAGCTCATGCCCGCGCTCCTTCGTACCAGGGAAACGCGCGCCGGGTCAGGGCCTTGAGGCCCCAGTCCATCAGCCAGGCCAGCAGGGTGATCCACACCACGTAGGGCAGGATCACGTCCATCGCCAGGTAGCGGCGCACCAGGAAGATCCGGTAACCCAAACCGTCGGTTGAGGCGATGGCTTCGGCTGCAATCAGGAACAGCCACGCCGAGCCGAGCATCAGGCGCAGGGAGATCAGCAGGCGCGGCAGCAATTGCGGCAGCACCACCCGAAGCATCAGGGTCCAGGTGGAGGCGCCGAGGGTCTGCGCCTTCACCAGCAACTCCACGGGAATTTCCCGTGCCCGCTGTTCCAGGTCCCGCGCCAGGGCCGGGGTGATACCGATCACGATCAGCATCACTTTCGACAATTCCCCCAGCCCGAACACGATGAACAGGATCGGCAGGATCGCCAGCGGCGGCACCATCGACAGCACCGTCAGCAAGGGGGACAACGGTGCGCCAAACAGCGGCAAGGTGCCGGCTGCAATGCCCAGGCACAGGCCGGCGAGGGCGCTGATGCCCAGGCCGATCGCCAGGCGGCGCAGGCTTGAGGCGCTGTCTTGCCACAGCACGTATTCACCGGTGCGAGTGTCGGCGCTGAAGGCCAGGCGTTTCACTGCGTCGCCCATTTGTGCGGCGCTGGGCAGCAGCTTGTCGTTGGGGTTGTCTGCCAGGCGCTCGGCCGAGCCCACGAAGTAGGCGAACAGCAGCAGGGCGAAGGGCAGCAGCACCAACAGCAGGCGACTGGAGCGTTCCGGGTGACGGTTGATCAGGCGCATGGCCGGGTCCTCTTACAGCGTGCCGTCGGCGGCCATCTGTACGTAGCTGGGGTCGAAATGCAGCTTGAGGTTGGCGGTGTCACCGCGGGTCACGCCATTGGCGAAGCTCATGCCCACGGCGTTGGTGTCCTTGGCACCTTCACCCAGCAGGCCGTGTTTAAACGAGAACTCGGCGACTTTGCCCATGGTGGCGGGCAACTGCGCGCTGGTGGCAAAGGCCAGGGCTTCCTTGGGCGTGGCGAACAGCTTGGTGGTGTCCAGTTGCGACTGGAAGCCCTTGAGGTCGGTGCCGGAGGCCTTGGCCATGTGTTCCAGGGCGTCGGTGCTGGCGGCGTTTTTCGCGTTCATCAGCGCCACCACTTCAAACCAGGCGCCGGTCAACGCTTTGCCCAGCTTGGGGTTGTCCTTGAGGGTCTGGGTGTTGACCACCATCATGTCCATGATTTCGCCGGGCACTTCGCTGGAGTCGAACACTTCGGTGACGCCGGGCTTGGCCTTGATCTCCGAGAGCATCGGGTTCCAGGTGGTGACGGCCTTGACCTGGTCGGTGTTGAAGGCGGCGGCGATGTCGGCGTCGGAGGTGTTGACCACTTTCAGGTCTTTTTCGCTGAGGTTGGCCGACTCCAGGGCGCGGGCCAGCAGGTAGTGGGACACGGAAAGTTCCACCAGGTTGACGTTCATGCCCTTGAGGTCGGCGACGGTCTTGCCTTCACCTTTGATGACCACGCCATCGTTGCCATTGGAGAAGTCGCTGACCACCAGCGCGGTGCTGTCCACGCCGCCGGCTGCGGGAATGGTCAGGGCGTCCATGTTGGTCATGGTGCAGCCGTCGAACTGGCCGGCGGTGTACTGGTTGATGGATTCGACGTAGTCATTGAGCTGCACCATGTCGATCTTGATGCCGTACTTCTTGGCCCACTTGTCGAGGATGCCTTGGCTGCCGGCGTATTCCCACGGCATCCAGCCGGCATAGATCGTCCAGCACACGCTGAAATGGTCTTTGGGGGCGGCTTGGGCGGAAAAACTCACCACGGCGGCGAAGGCGGCGGCGAGCAGGGCGGGTAAACGTATCGAGGGCATGGATGCTTCTCCAGTTGATCAAGGGCGAGCAGGAGCAACGCGGCACCGTGAACGGTGGCTTGTCTCCCGGGCTTTTATCCCGCCGTGTAACCTCAACTGGAGGTCGCCGACTCTCGGACCAGCCACTCGCCTTAGCGAGCCGGAACCCTAGTCAGCCATTGCAAATTGTGGTGCCGCGAACCTGTGATGACTCCTGCACGGGAGAGGTAAAGCGAGAGTCGTGCCAAGTGGCACGGGCGCAGTAATGGCGTGGTTTGGCGCGAGGAGGAGGGAGAAACGTGCAGGGAATATGCATTGTGGTGGTGCGGGGTTGCACTGCAATGAGGCGACCGGCAGATGTATCAATCTATGTCTAAATCGCACCAGATTCCGTTTTTGATGTCAGATATTTCGTCAGGCAGTGAAAGCTGTTTGCCGCCCCCCAGCGTCGCTGGGTGTGCTCTTCCGCGGTCCAGGAGGCCGCCATGTATCGTCGACTGCTTCTCATCGCTTTGCTCGGCTTGACCCTTTCTGCGTGCGCGCCTTATTACGGTGGCGGCCAGGCCTACTACGGTTCCGAGGTCTACACGGCGCCCGCGCCGGCGTATTACTACGGCGGCGGCCCGTATTACCATTACCGCCAGGGTTACTACCCGCCACCGCAGCGTTATTACCCGTCGCCGCGTTATTACCAGCCGGCGCCGCGCTATTATCCTGCGGGGCCGCGCGCGGGTTATCGGCCTTACCCAAACCAGGGTTGGGGCAACAGTCACTGGGGTAATGGTGGCGGACATGGCCAGGGTGGTGGTCAGGGTGGAGGCCGTGGCGGCGGTCATCGCTGATAGGAATAATTGGAAAAACGGCGCTCAGGCGCCGTTTTTGTTTACCGTTGGTCGGCACTGTCATATTTGACAGCTATCCTGTGGGTTACGCCTGTAGTTAATTGGGAGCAGTCGCCTGTTTGGCGTATCGCTTCCAGCATCGACTGATGGAACCCATGACATGAACGTCAGCCCGCTCTACCTGTTATTTTTTGCTTTTCTTGGCGTCAGTACGTTGGCAGCAGCGCAATCCTGTCCTTACCCGAGCGCTGTACGCTACGTTGACGGTCACTTTCAGGGAACTGACAGCGACTCGCCATGGATAAGCCAGGCAATGAGCGGCGGGGAATTCGTGGAAACCTTTGTCGGCGCGCTTTTTACTCCTAGCGAGCAGGACGAGCGCAAGCAGGGCTATCTGGAAAAGTGCATTTATAAAACCCTGAGGGGTAAGACAGTCACCCTGAGGTACGGCACGGCTCAAGCCGGGGGGGCGATGTCGCTGGCAGATACCACGCATTGGGTGCCGGGCACCGATGCTTTCGGGCAACAGATTTTCCAGTGCGACGACCACCAACCCGATAATTGTGCCTTCACGTTCGAGGGCAAAAAAGCGCCGACGGGCGCTCAATAGTCAGACAGGTCCGCCAGCGGATGCCGCCCTTCCCAGACCTTGTGGAAGTGCGCCTGCACCACGGCCTCGGGGATCAAGTTGATGTCCGGCCAGTGCCAGTGTGGCTGCTGGTCCTTGTCGATCAACCGCGCCCGCACACCTTCGCTGAATTCCGGGTGACGGCAGCAGTTCAGGCTCAAGGTGTATTCCATCTGGAACACCTGGGCCAGGGACAGGTGCCGCGCTCGCTGGATCTGTTCCCACACCAGGTGCGCGGTCAGCGGGCAGCCTTCGTTCAGGGTCTTGCCTGCGCGGCGGAGCAGCGGGTCGGTGTGATCGCGTAACTGGCTCAAGGCTCGCCACGCACAGCGCACATCCCCCACGTCCAGCCACTCGTCGATCTGCCCACGGCGCGGCAGCCATTGGGCTTCGGGCAACTGGCCGGTGGCTTCCTGGGCCAGGGCCTTGAGCAGGCTGTTGAGCTGCATGTCGGTCTGTTCCTGCCAGTTCAGTTGCAGCAGGCCTTCAAGCAGTTCGTCTTGTTGTTCATCCAGCAGGAAACGGTCAGCCAGGCCCAGGTCCAGGGCGTCGCGGCCATTCATATGCGCGCCGGTCAGGCCGAGGAACAACCCCAACTTGCCGGGCAGGCGAGACAGGAACCAACTGGCGCCCACGTCCGGGTACAGGCCGATGCTGATTTCCGGCATGGCCAGGCGGCTGCTCGGAGTGACGATGCGCACGGCGGCGCTTTGCAGCAAGCCCATGCCACCGCCCAGCACATAGCCGTGGCCCCAGCAGATCAGCGGTTTGGGATAGGTGTGCAGGCGGTAGTCGAGGCGGTACTCCGCGGCGAAAAATTGCGCGGCCAGCGCCGGTACTTCGCCGGGATGTTCACGGCAGGCCTGGGCCAGGCTGCGCACTTCGCCACCGGCGCAAAAAGCCTTGGGGCCATTGCCGCGCAGCAGCACGCAGACGATTTGCGGGTCTTTGGCCCAGGCGTCCAGGCGTTCGCTCAGGGCCAGGATCATCGGCAACGACAAGGCATTGAGGGATTTTTCCGCGTCCAGGCTGGCGATGCCAACGCGGGCGCCGCCGGTGCCAATCAGCTCTTCGAAGTGCAGGTTCATCATGACCTCAATCGAGAAAGTGAAGGTTCAGTATGATCGCTTCGCAGGAAAGTGCGGTATCTGCGTCAGATCAATTGACAAGCAAGGTCGGCTTTCCTAGGGTTCGCCTCATTCTTTTGACTAGACAGCGTAACCATGACCACCGACGACCGTATCAAACTCGAACCCAGCTGGAAACACGCCCTGCGTGACGAGTTCGACCAGCCGTACATGGCCCAGTTGCGGGAATTCCTGCGCCAGGAGCACGCGGCAGGCAAGGAGATCTATCCACCCGGCCCGATGATCTTCAACGCACTCAACTCAACGCCCCTGGACAAGGTCAAGGTGGTGATCCTCGGCCAGGACCCGTATCACGGCCCGGGCCAGGCCCACGGCTTGTGCTTCTCGGTGCAACCGGGCGTGCCGGCACCGCCGTCGCTGGTCAATATCTACAAAGAACTCAAGCGTGACCTGAACATCGACATTCCCAACCACGGCTACCTGCAAAGCTGGGCCGACCAGGGCGTGCTGATGATCAACACCACCATGACCGTGGAGCGCGCGAATGCCAACGCCCATGCGGGCAAGGGCTGGCAGTTCTTTACCGATCGGATTATTGAAGTGGTGAGCGAGCATCAGCCGCACCTGGTGTTCTTGCTGTGGGGCGCCCATGCGCAGGGCAAGCAGAAGCTGATCGACGCTACCAAGCACCTGGTGCTGACGTCGGTGCATCCGTCGCCGTTGTCGGCCTATAGAGGGTTTATTGGCTGCGGGCATTTCAGCCGCACCAACAAGTTTCTTGAGCAGAATGGCGAGACGCCGATCGAGTGGCGATTGCCGCCGGTTTGACATAGCTCCAATGTAGGAGCTGTCTCGCTAAAGCTCGACAGCTCCTACAATTGAATGTCTCTTAGGCTTCAGATTTTGTCTGGCTGCCGGTTCCAGTGCCGAAACAAAGGCTCCGCCAGAAACAGCACAAACAACAAACGCATCACCTGCATCGCCGTCACCAATGGCACCGACAATTGCAGGGTTTCCGCCGTCAGGCTCATTTCCGCAATTCCGCCTGGCATCATGCCCAGTGTCAGCGAACGCAGGTCCAGATGTGTGAGTGCGCTCAAGCCCACAGCCGCCAGCGTCGCAATCAACATGGTCAACGCCGTACCGATCAACGTACGTCCCATGAACAACGGCGCGCGCCGGAAGAACTGCCGGTTGAAGTGGCAGCCCAGGCCGCTGCCGATCAGCCACTGGCCGATCTGGCTGCCGCCGTCGGGCAGCCCGATGTGCAAGTCCCAGGTAATGCTGGCGGCGGCACTGACCAGCAGCGGCCCGAACAGCCAGGGGTTTGGCTGACGCAAGCGTTGCCAGCCCCAGGCCACCAGGGCGCCGACGGGAAACAGCAGCGCCAGCCAGGTCCAATCCACCGTCGCCGGATGAAACTGCGGGGCACCTTCCCCCAGCAAATACTTGAACGCCGCCGGCACACAGAGCACCACCACCAATACCCGCAAACTCTGGCCCGCCGCGACGCGGCTGAGCACTGCGCCGTTGCGTGCGCCGAGGTTGACCATCTCCCCCGACCCACCCGGCATGCTCGAGAAAAACGCTGTGGCACGGTCTTCACCGCTGCGGCGCATCAACCACACGCCCACAATGCTGGAGAGGCTGGTGACCAGCGCGCCGAAGAAGATCAGGCCGAAGTGGCTCATCACCTGCTCGATCACCACCGGGGTGAAGTGCAGGCCGATGCCGATGCCCACCACCCATTGGCCGCATTTGCGGCCGCCGGGAATTTCCGCGAGCTGCCAGGGTGTCAGGCAGCGCACCAGGATGATCGCCAGCAACGAGCCGACCATGTACGGCAGTGGCCAGCCGATCTGGCTGGCGAGATACCCGCCCAGCAGACCGACCAGCGGTGTTGCCCACCAGTTTCTGAACGTGGCCTCAGACATCGGCCACGGCACGACGCTGCAGGGAACGCTTGCGCCAGATGCGCAGGAGCGGGAACAACAGCATCAAGGCCGTCAGTACCCACACGCCGAAGGTGATCGGGCTCGACCAGAGGATCTGCAATTCGCCGTTGGAAATCGACAGCGCACGACGCAGGTTCTGCTCCATCAACCCGCCGAGGATAAAGCCCAGCAGCACCGGCGAGAGCGGGAAATCCAGCTTGCGCAGGATGTAGCCGAAGATGCCGATGCCGACCATCAGGAACAGGTCGAAGGTGGTGGCGTGAACCGCGTACACACCGATCGCAGTGATGATGGCGATCACCGGCACCAGTGCCCAGTTCGGCACGGCAAGGATGCGGGTGAAGATGCGGATCATCGGGATGTTGAGGATCACCAGCATGATGTTGGCGATAAACAACGAGGCGATCAGGCCCCAGACGATGTCCGGTTGCTGTTGGAACAGCAGCGGGCCGGGGGTGATGTTGTACAGCGACAGGGCGCCGATCATCACCGCCGTGGTGCCCGAGCCGGGTACGCCGAGGGTCAGCATCGGCACCAGGGCGCCGCAGGCGGAAGCGCCGATCGCGGTTTCCGGAGCCGCCAGGCCGCGCATGTCGCCCTGGCCGAATTTACCGCTGGCACCGGCCAGGCGTTTTTCGGTCATGTAGGCCACGGCCGAGGCCAGTGTGGCACCCGCGCCCGGCAATACGCCCATGATGAAACCCAGCAGGCCGCAGCGAATATTCACGACGAATACCGCGGAAGCTTCCTTCAGGTTGAACATCATGCGTCCGGTGGCTTTCACGGCTTCCTGGCCACGGTGGGTTTTTTCCAGCAGCAACAGGATCTCGCTGATGGAGAACAGGCCCAATACAAGCACCACGAACTGGATGCCGTCGGTCAGGTGGATGTTATCGCCGGTGAAGCGGTATACGCCGCTGTTGGCATCGATACCCACTGCTGACAGAAACAGGCCGATCAAGGCCGCGACAAAGGTCTTCAGCGGCTTGTCACCGGCCATGCCGCCCAGGCAGACGATGGCAAACACCATCAGTACGAAATATTCCGCCGGGCCGAAGGCAATCGCCCATTTGGCCAGCAGCGGGGCGAACAGCACCATGCCGCAGGTGGCGATAAACGCACCGATGAACGAACTCCACGCCGACAGCGACAACGCCACGCCCGCCAGGCCTTTGCGAGCCATCGGGTAGCCGTCGAGGGTGGTCATCACGGTGGAAGCTTCACCCGGGATGTTCAACAGGATCGAGCTGATGCGCCCGCCGTATTCGCAGCCCAGGTACACGGCCGCCAACAGGATCAAGGCCGACTCAGGCGGCAGCCCCAGGGCAAATGCGATGGGGATCAACAGCGCTACGCCGTTGATCGGCCCAAGGCCCGGCAACAGGCCGACCACGGTGCCGATCAAGGTGCCGCACAGTGCGGTGATCAGGTTGTAAGGGGTCAGTGCAACGCCGAAGCCCTGGCCCAAATAGCTGAACGTATCCATATCAGTTCTCCAGAACTTCAAGCAGGCCGAGCGGCAGCGGTACATCCATGGCCTTGTCGAACAGCAGGTAAAGACCGATGCTCATCAAGGTCACGATCACCACGCTGGGCATCCAGCGGCCGCCATACAGGCGCGCCATCGGAATGCCGATCAGCATGCTGCTGAGGATGAAACCCAAGGGTTCGAAGGTGCCGGCAAACACCAGCAGCAACCCGACGCAGATGCCGATCTTGATCAGGGTCTGGCGGTCCAGCGCGGGCTCTTCTTCTGTGTGCTTGGTGGGCTGTGGACGAAACAGCATGTAGATCAGGCCCAGGCCCATCAGCCCGAGCATCAGCAGCGGGTAGGCCCGAGGCCCTACCGGCTCGTAGGAAAACGACGCCTGATATGGCCAGGCCATCAGTGCGAGGCCGGCACAGACCAGCAACATCACTGAGGCGAAAATGCGTTGTAAGAGCATGGGAAACTCCTTGGAGACTCTTGTAGGCGCGAGCTTGCTCACGAAGAACGCCAGGACGTCGCGTTTATACAGGCAGCACGCGTCATCGTTGAAGTTTTTCGCGAGCAAGCCCGCTCCCACAGAGGGGCGATTACTGGATCAGGCCGAACTCTTTGGCCAGCACTTTGTAGTCAGCCACCTGTTTCTTCACGTAGGTGTCCAGCTCCGGGCCGGTCATGGCGAACGGGAACAGCTCGCGCTGGTCACGCAGCTTGGCGAACTCTTCGGAAGCCAGCAGTTTGTCGAAGGCGTCTTTCCACCAGGCATAGTCTTCGTCGCTGACTTTTGGCCCGAGGTAGAAGCCACGCACCACCGGCCAGACGATGTCGTAGCCTTGTTCCTTGGCGGTCGGGATGTTCTTCATTTCCGGCTCGTCCAGGCGTTCGTCGGAGAACACCGCCAGCAGGCGCATGTCACCACTGAGGATGTGCGGCATGGAGTCGGAGATGTCGGTACTGCCTACCTGGATATGGCCGCCGAGCAGGGCGGTGGCGATCTCGCCGCCGCCTTCCAGTGCCACGTAGCGCAGGTCACGCGGGTTGATGCCGGCGGCCTTGGCGATCAGGGCGGTTTGCATCCAGTCCTGGCTGCCGACGGTGCCGCCGGAACCGATGACCACGCTGCCCGGATCTTTCTTCAGGGCCTTGACCAGATCGTCGAGGTTTTTGTAGGGCGAATCGTTTTTCACCGCGATGGCACCGTAGCTGGTGCCGACGGCCGCGAGCCAGCGCACGGCGCTTTCATCGAAGCGGCCAAATTTGCCCTGGGCCAGGTTCAACAGCGAGCCGCTGGACCACGCCACCAGCGTGCCGGCGTCGGCCGGACGCTGCGCCACGACGGCGTTGTAGGCCACCGCGCCCACGCCGCCGGGCATGTAGGTCACGCGCATCGGCTTGCTCAGCAGTTTCTCGTTGACCAGCGCGCTCTGCGCCAGTTTGCAGGTCAGGTCGAAACCACCGCCAGGGGACGCCGGGGCGATGCACTCCGGGCGCTTGGGCTCGGCGGCCAGCAGTTGGCTGGCGAACAGCATGCAGCTGGCCGTCAGGGCAAATTTACGCAGTGAAAGGGTCATGTTCATCTCCATCATTGTTGTTATGAGGTTGCTGTTACCAGAGTGCGACGCTGTAGCTCACCAGCAGGCGCACTTCATCCGCATCACGGGCCGAATAGTTGGAACGGTAGGTGGCATTGCGCAGACGCACGGCCACGTCCTTGAACGTGCCGCTTTGCACCACGTAGCGGATCTCGCTGTTGCGTTCCCACTCCTTGCCGGTCTCGCCGTTCTTGAGCTTGATGTTGTCACCCGACAGGTAACGGCTCATGAAACTCAGGCCGGGAATCCCCAGCTTGGCGAAGTCGTAGTCGTAGCGAGCCTGCCAGGAGCGTTCTTCGGCGCCGGCAAAGTCGTTGATCTGCACGAAGTTGACAAGGTAAGGATCGCTACCGTCCACGTAGGGAAAGGCGCTGTCGCCGGACATGTGCTGGTAACCGGCGCTGAGCTTATGGCCATTGAGGGCATAGCTGAAGAGGCCGTTGAGGGAGGTGTTGTCGATCTTGCCGCCGCGCGCCGCGCCGGTGTCGTCACTGACGGCCAGGCGCAGGTCGGCGCCGAAGGTGCCGGGGCCCATCGGGCGCGAGGCCACGAGGCCGAGGAAATGCTGGCGGTACACGTCGTCGAGTTGGGCGAAGTGGTAGCTGCCGGTGATCTTGTCGGCGAACTTGTAGTCCACGCCGCCGAAGTCGAAATGCTTGCCGGTGGCGCCGCTGAGGAAGCGGCTGTTCTTGTTGTTGAGGCCGATGTCTTCGTAGTTGGTGTCGTCGCGGTCCTTGGCCTTGTTCAGGCGGCCGCCGGTGAACACCAGGTTCTTGAATTCCCTGGAACTGAGCAGGCCGCCTTCAAACGTCTGCGGCAGGATGCGCCCGTCGTTGGGCTTGAGGATCGGCAATTCGGGGATCAGCGCGCCGATCTTCAGCTCGGTGGCGGAGATCTTCACTTTGCCGGTCAGGCCGAGTTTGGAATATTCGTTGGCGGCGCGGCCGTCGTCGTGGGTCGGCAACAGCCCGGTGCCGGTGCGGTCGGGGCTGGAGTCGAGCTTGACCCCGAGCATGCCCAGCGCATCCACGCCGAAGCCGACGGTACCGTCGGTATAGCCCGACTGCAGGTTGAGCATGAAGCCCTGGGCCCACTCGTCGCGCTTGGATTGTTGTGCGCTGGTGCCGTCGCGAAAGTCGCGGTTGAAGTACATGTTGCGGGTTTCGAGGGTGGCGGTGCTGTCCTCGAAAAAGGCGGCCTGGCCTACGGGCGAAAAGCCGGCGAGGGCGGCGGCACTGGCAAGGGCGGTCTGGGTGATACGAGAAGAACGAGCAGGCGGCTGTGTGCGCAGCATCGTGGGTGTACTCCGTTATTGTTCTTATTTTGGCGAAAACGCTTCGAGGCGTTTTTCGGGCGCTATGGGTGAAATAGCTCGGCAGGCGAAACCCACCGTGGCTGGATGCTAAAGGGCGAAGCTTTCACTAACCTTTCAGTCGCCTTTCAATGTTTTCGGGCTTCACAGCGCAGGCCGCGCCTGTAAACTCCCCGGCAAAGCGTGGCGCCGACCACCCCCGAACGAGGTAAAAACCCATGCGTGTCCTTCTGGTCGAAGACCATTTGCAGCTAGCCGAAAGTGTCGCCCAGGCGCTCAAGAGCACGGGTTTGACCGTCGACGTGTTGCACGATGGAGTGGCGGCGGACCTGGCCTTGAGCAGCGAGGAATACGCGGTGGCGATTCTCGATGTGGGCCTGCCGCGCATGGACGGTTTTGAAGTGTTGGCGCGCCTGCGGGCCCGTGGGAAAAATCTGCCGGTGTTGATGTTGACCGCACGCAGTGATGTGAAGGACCGCGTGCATGGCCTCAACCTGGGCGCGGATGACTACCTGGCCAAGCCGTTCGAACTGACGGAGCTGGAGGCCCGGGTCAAGGCGCTGCTGCGCCGTAGCGTGCTGGGCGGTGAGCGGCAACAGGCGTGTGGCGTGCTGATTTACGACCTGGATACGCGGCGCTTCACCCTGGGTGGTGAACTGCTGACCCTGACCTCCCGCGAGCAGGCGGTGCTTGAGGCGCTGATCGCGCGTCCTGGCCGGGTGATGAGCAAGGAGCAACTGGCCTCCCAGGTGTTTGGCCTGGATGAAGAGGCCAGCCCCGATGCCATCGAAATCTACGTGCACCGCCTGCGCAAGAAACTCGATGGCCAGCCTGTGGCCATCGTCACCTTCCGTGGCCTGGGGTACCTGCTGGAAGCCCGCGATGCATAAGCCCAGCAGCCTGCGCTGGCGCCTGCTGTGGAACCTGGCGCTGTTGCTGGTGGTGTTGATGATTGCCAGCGGCTTGAGCGCTTACTGGAATGGGCGCGAGGCGGCGGACACGGCTTACGACCGCACGCTGTTGGCCTCGGCGCGGACCATTGCGGCCGGCCTGTCCCACCGCGACGGCACCTTGAGTGCCGATGTGCCCTACGTCGCCCTGGATACGTTCGCCTATGACAGCGCCGGGCGGATCTACTACCAGGTCAACGATATTCACCAGAAGCTGATTTCCGGCTACGAAAACCTGCCGGGCCCGCCGCCGGGCACTCCACGCACCGATGACTATCCGGCGCTGGCGCGCTTTTATAACGCCAGGTATCAGGGCCAGAACGTGAGAGTGGTCAGCCTGCTCAAGGCAGTCTCCGAACCGAACATGAACGGCATGGCGGAAATCCGCGTGGCCGAAACCGACGAAGCGCGGGTGGCGATGGCGCGCAGCCTGATGGCCGATACCTTGCTGCGCCTAGGGATGCTGGCCATCGGTGCATTGTTGTTGGTGTTCTTTGCCGTGAGTGCGGCGCTGCGGCCGTTGGAGCGCTTGCGCACGGCCGTGGAAGAGCGTCAGCCCGATGACCTGCGGCCATTGCCGCTGGTGGAGGTGCAGCATGAATTGGGCCCGCTGGTACATGCGCTCAACCATTTCACCGAACGCCTGCGCGGGCAGTTCGAGCGCCAGGCACAGTTTATTGCCGATGCCGCCCATGAGCTGCGCACTCCGTTGGCAGCGCTCAAGGCACGCTTGGAGCTTGGCCTGCGTGCCGAAGACCCGGCTACCTGGCGCACCACCCTGGAAACCGCAGCCCAGGGCACTGATCGCCTGACTCACCTGGCCAATCAATTGCTCTCGCTGGCGCGCATCGAAAACGGCGCCCGGGCGATTGCCGAAGGCGGGGCCCAGTTGCTGGACCTGAGCCAGTTGGCTCGCGAGCTGGGCATGGCCATGGCGCCGCTGGCCCATGCGCGTGGCGTGGCCCTGGCGCTGGAGGCGGATGAACCGGTGTGGCTGCGGGGCGAGCCCACCTTGTTGAACGAGTTGTTGAGCAACCTGGTGGACAATGCCCTGGCCCACACGCCCCCGGGCGGCAACGTGATCCTGCGGGTCACGGCGCCGGCGGTACTTGAGGTGGAAGATGACGGCCCGGGCATCCCGCTGGATGAGCGGGACCGAGTGTTCGAGCGCTTCTATCGGCGCAGCCAGCAGGGCTTGGGGGCGGGCTTGGGGTTGGCGATTGTTGGCGAGATCTGCCGGGCACATCTGGCGCAGATCAGCTTGCATGACGGAGAGTTGGCGGGTTTGAAAGTGCGGGTCAGTTTTATCGCGGGGTAGTCAGTAGAACATCGACCGTGCTTCATCCAGCTCGGCGCGCAAGGTGTCGCTGTAGGGGTCGAGTCGCAGTTTCTTGATCGCAGGTACCGTCGATATCGGCACACTGGCCAGCGGGTGGTCAGTGCCGCGGTGGCAATACAACACGGCGACCTGCACCAGGTCGATATAGTCCAGGCGCTCGGAGTCGCGTTCAAGGTCCATGTACTGCGCCGGCAGGTTCACCAGCATTTCCGGGAAGTCCCAGCGCCGCAGCAGCTTGTCCCCCAGCAACGGGTGGATGCTTTCAATCACGTGATCGAGGCTGACCGGATCGGACAGCAGTTCATAGTGATCTTCGGCGTAGGTCAGGATCGGCAGCACGCCAATCTGGTGCACCAGCCCACCCAGCGCCGCCTGGTCAGGCTTCAACTGGCTGTGGTTGCGGCACAACGCATAGCTCACGCCGGCCACTTCCAGGCTGCGCCGCCAGACATCGCGCATCTTCTGTTCGACCACTTCGGAACGGGCGTGGAAGATCTGTTCCATCACCAGGCCGATCGCCAGGTTGCTGCTGTAGTTGGTGCCCAGGCGGGTGATGGCGGTGTGCAGGTCGGTGACTTCCTGGGTCGCGCGCAACAGCGGGCTGTTGACCACTTTGATCAGCCGTGCCGACAAGGCAGTGTCACGGCCGATCACTTTGCTCAGGTGGCTGATGCTGATGTCCGGGTCTTCGGCGGCCTGGCGAATGTTCAGGGCCACTTCCGGCAGCGTTGGCAGAACCAGGTCATCGTTATCGATGGCCACAACCAACGCCTGTTGGACTTTTTCCGCCAGCTTGTTCATTCAAGATCTCTAGGGTGTAGCAAAAAGGTACGACGATCAGCGCTGGATCTCGCGATCACGGTCCAGCTGGTAGGGCAGGTCGAGCAGTTGAAGGCCCGGGCCTTCCAGCGTGCCTACATGCACATCGCCACTCTCTGCTGCTTCGGCTTGCAGCACCGCTAGAAGTTCAATCGCCTGATCGGCACGGGCGGCAATCACCACCTCGCCGATGGCACTATTGTGATTCGGGGAAAACAGTGGGGTGCCGGGCTCAGGCAGCTCGCCGGCATTCAGGCTCAGGCGATACAGGCGACGCTTGAGTTTGCCCAAATACTGCATGCGCGCGACGATTTCCTGGCCGGTGTAGCAGCCTTTCTTGAAGCTGACGCCGCCGACGGCTTGCAGGTTGAGCATCTGCGGGATGAACAGTTCGCGGGTCTGGGGCATGACCTGGCCGATACCGGCACGGATCTGGCCCAGCAGCCATTGGTTCAGTTCACCTTCGTGCAATTGTGCGGCGAGTTGGCTGTGCAGGGTTTGAGCTTGGGCGGCGGGAGCCCAGAGTTCGGCACGGCCCGGCGATACGCGGATGGCGATCAGGTCATCGCTGCGCACCACGCTGTCGGTCTCGGCGGGTAGTTGGAGGCCGAGGCCGGCCAGTACCTGATCGGCATCCGACACACCGAAACGCGCCCAGGCAGCGCTTTCGTCGGTGAGTTTGGATTTGGAGAACACGGCGTACTTTTTCAGGTCCGCCAGTTGTGGCTCCAGCAGTTCGGTGGCCATGGCCAGCAGCACGCCATCGCCTTGCAGCAGGATGCGGAAGCTCGACTGCATGCGCCCTTTCTGGGTGCAGCGCGCGCCCAGGCTGGCCTGGGTGTCACTCAGGTAGTTAAGGTTGCAGGTCAGTTGTCCCTGGAGGAACTTGGCAGCGTCGGCACCGCGGACGGCGAGAACGCCTTCGTGGGACAGGGGGCAGAAAAAAGCAGAGTCAGCCATGGGTCATCGCAGGTTAAAAAGTCATGAGTGCATCATAGAGGGGCGCCCGGCAAATGGATAGTTTCCGTATGGCCGACCAAAGCCGACTGTTCCAGGCAGCTTCGGCCTGTATACTTGCGCTCTATTTGAGGAGCGCTCCATGGTCGAAGATGTAGAACTCAATCGCCTCTACTGGCACAGCCGCCGCGGCATGCTTGAACTGGACGTGTTGCTGGTACCGTTCGTCAGGGAGGTCTATCCGCACCTCAACGACGTCGACCGCGACTGCTACCGCAAGCTGCTGGAATGCGAGGATCAGGACATGTTCGGCTGGTTCATGGAACGCGCCGAATCGGAAGACCCGGAGCTGCAGCGCATGGTTCGGATGATTCTGGATCGTGTCCAGCCCAAGTAATACGTTCGAATGCCGCTGGCACGCCTCCGGGCAGTTGCTGGCGGCTTATCTTTTCGCCCAGGCGTTCGCACTGGGTGCGCTGTGGTTTCTCGATGTGTCCCCGTGGTTCGGAGCCTTTGGCGCCTTGTTGTGCCTGGCCCATGCCGGTTGGGTATTGCCGCGTCATATCCTGCTGACTCACCGTTCGTCGATCCGTGGCCTGCGTCGCGACGAGGATGGCTGGCAGTTGTGGAGCGCCGCGCGTGGCTGGCACAGCGTGCAACTGCGCCCCGACAGCCTGGCGTTGCCGTTGATCGTGGTGCTGCGCTTTCGGGTGCAGGGTGACTGGCGGGTGCGTTCGATCTGCGTGCCACGGGATTCGCAGGCTACCGATGTGCATCGGCGCCTGCGGGTGCGCTTGAAGTTCAGCCGCCGTAGGTGGTTGGCACCAGAATAGTGTCGCGTGCTTCGGGCAGCATTTGCGGGTAGTCGAGGGTGTAATGCAATCCCCGGCTTTCCTTGCGCTCCATGGCCGAGCGGATCATCAGTTCCGCCACCTGGGCCAGGTTGCGCAGCTCGATCAGGTCGCGGCTGACTTTATAGTTGCTGTAGAACTCGTCGATCTCATCCAGCAACAGTCGAACCCGGTGCTGCGCCCGCGCCAGGCGCTTGTTGGTGCGCACGATGCCCACGTAGTCCCACATGAAGCGCCGCAACTCGTCCCAGTTGTGGGCGATGATCACGTCTTCGTCCGAATCGGTCACCTGGCTGGCGTCCCAGCGGGGCAGGGCGGCCGGCACCGGGATGCGCGGCAGCTGTTCAAGGATGTCGGCGGCGGCGGAGCGGGCGTACACGAAACACTCCAGCAACGAATTGCTGGCCATGCGGTTGGCGCCGTGCAGGCCGGTGAAGCTGGTTTCGCCAATGGCGTACAGGCCGGGCACGTCGGTGCGGCCGTTCTGGTCGACCATCACGCCGCCGCAGGTGTAGTGCGCCGCCGGGACGACCGGGATCGGGCCCTTGGTGATGTCGATATTGAACGCCAGGCAGCGCTCGTAGACCGTCGGGAAATGGGTCTTGATGAAGGCTTCGGGCTTGTGGCTGATGTCCAGGTAGACGCAGTCGATGCCCAGGCGCTTCATTTCATGGTCGATGGCCCGGGCGACGATGTCCCGCGGGGCCAGTTCTGCTCGTGGGTCGAAGCGCTGCATGAAACGTTCGCCGTTGGGCAGCTTCAGGTGTGCGCCTTCGCCGCGCAGGGCTTCGGTGATCAGGAAGCTCTTGGCCTGCGGGTGATACAGGCAAGTGGGGTGGAACTGGTTGAATTCCAGGTTCGCCACCCGGCAGCCCGAACGCCAGGCCATGGCAATGCCGTCACCGCAGGCGCCGTCGGGGTTGCTGGTATAGAGGTAGACCTTCGCTGCGCCGCCCGAGGCGAGAATGGTGAAGCGCGCGCCGTAGGTGTCGACTTCGCCGCTGGCCCGGTTGAGCACGTAGGCGCCGAGGCAGCGTTCGCCCGGCAGGCCAAGGCGCTTTTCGGTGATCAGGTCGACGGCGACCCGCTGTTCCAGCAGTTCGATGTTGGGGCGTTGCCGGGCCTGGGCGAGCAGGGTCTTGAAGATCGCGGCGCCGGTGGCGTCGGCGGCATGGATGATCCGCCGATGGCTGTGGCCGCCTTCGCGGGTCAGGTGGAACTCGAAGCCGCCGTCGTCGGTGCCGGAATGTTCGTCGCGGGTGAAGGGCACGCCCTGGTCGATCAGCCACTGGATGGCTTCGCGGCTATGCTCGACGGTGAAGCGCACCGCCTCTTCATTGCACAGGCCGCCGCCGGCATTCAGGGTGTCTTCGACGTGGGATTGCACCGTGTCGGTGTCATCGAGCACCGCGGCGACACCGCCCTGGGCCCAGAACGTCGAGCCATTGGCGAGGTCGCCCTTGCTCAGTACGGCTATGCGCAGGTGGCCCGGCAGGGTCAGTGCAAGGCTCAAGCCCGCAGCGCCGCTGCCAATCACCAGGACATCGTGTTGAAACTGTTGGCTCATTTGAAGGATTCCGCAAAAAGCGATCCGTAGGGGGGCGCAAACAGGACGCCTGGATCGGCGAATCAAAGGGTGACACGGCCCACTAGTATATAGAGGGGGGGAGCGGCACAATAGCCGGGCATTCGTGGCATTGTGAGACTACGGGCAACGAACTGCACGGCTTTCATGAAACGGACAGCGATTGGGATGGGAACTTTTTGCATAGGCCCCGACTCAATAGCAGGATGCCCGAAAGCTGGGAACACGCTGGATTTGCTGAGCCGCGTCTGTGTCAGGCGCGTCAGGAAACTGGCGACAGATTATTCGCGCAGCCGGCATTGCCCGCGCTGCGTTTTTCGTGTGTGCCAAATCAGTGCGCGCCGGAAACTTGCTTGGAGGGGGAGAACTTTTGCGAAAAGTCCGAGTCTATGTTTGCAAGCCTGATCGATTAGTTATGCAAGCCTCCTTCAAGTACAACGAGGAGTGTTCATGCTAACCCAGGAAGAGGATCAGCAGCTGGTCGAGCGCGTTCAACGCGGCGACAAGCGGGCATTTGATCTGCTAGTGCTGAAATACCAGCACAAAATTCTCGGGTTGATCGTGCGGTTTGTGCACGACACCCATGAAGCGCAGGACGTTGCACAGGAAGCCTTTATCAAGGCGTACCGTGCACTCGGTAATTTCCGCGGTGACAGTGCGTTTTACACGTGGCTGTATCGCATCGCCATTAACACGGCGAAGAACTATCTGGTTTCTCGCGGTCGCCGCCCGCCGGATAGTGATGTTAGTTCGGAAGATGCTGAATTTTATGATGGTGATCACGGCCTCAAGGATCTCGAGTCGCCGGAGCGTGCATTGCTGCGCGACGAGATCGAAGGAACCGTCCATCGCACTATTCAACAACTGCCAGAAGATTTGCGTACGGCGTTAACTTTACGTGAATTCGATGGTCTGAGTTACGAAGACATTGCGAGCGTCATGCAATGTCCGGTGGGTACCGTACGCTCCCGGATCTTCCGGGCTCGGGAAGCCATCGATAAAGCCCTGCAGCCGTTGTTGCAGGAAAACTGAGACAGCGGCGACAGCCAAGAGAGGAACCGCCATGAGTCGTGATGCCCTGCAGGAATCGCTGTCCGCAGTGATGGATAACGAAGCGGATGAACTGGAACTTCGTCGAGTGCTTAATGCATTTGATGATGCCGAAACCCGTGATACCTGGTCTCGTTACCAAGTCGCTCGGGCGGTGATGCACAAGGATCTTCTAATCCCTCGTCTGGATATTGCTGCGGCCGTTTCTGCTGCACTGGCTGATGAAGCCGTTCCGGCAAAAGCTGCTCGCGGTCCTTGGCGTAGCCTGGGCCGTCTGGCAGTCGCTGCTTCGGTGACCGTCGCTGTATTGGCAGGTGTTCGCCTGTACAACCAGGACGAAATCGCCGGTGCCGAACTGGCCCAGCAGACCCAGCAACCGGTCATGGCCGGCCCGCAGGTCAAGGGGCCAGCCGTACTGGCCGGCTACAAGGAAAGCTCCGATACTACCGGGCCTATGGCCAACGGTGTACTTCAAGGGCAATCCGGCTGGCAGGATCAGCGTCTTCCAGGCTACCTGCGCCAACACGCACAGGAATCGGCCTTGAAAGGCACTGAAAGCGCTCTGCCTTACGCTCGCGCTGCAAGCCTGGAAAACCGCTAGTCCGCCAAGGAGCTTTATGCGCGCCATACCGCTCCTTGCGCTTTTGCTCAGTGGCTGGTTTGCAGTCCCCGCCCATGCCGATGAAGCCCAAGACTGGCTGACGCGTCTTGGGCGGGCGGAGCAGCAGCAAAGCTTTCAGGGCACCTTCATCTACGAGCGTAACGGTAGTTTTTCTACCCATGACATCTGGCATCGTGTCCAGAATGGTCAGGTCCGTGAGCGGCTTTTGCAGCTCGATGGTTCTGCCCAGGAAGTTCTGCGCGTCGATGGCCGTACCCAATGCGTGAGCGGCACGCTGGTTGCCGGGCTTGGGGGCTCCCCCAATACCTCTGCGCGTACCCTTGATCCGCAAAAACTCAAAGCGTTCTACGATCTTGCCGTCATCGGCAAATCGCGCGTGGCCGGTCGGAATGCGGTGATCGTCTCCGTGACCCCCCGCGATCAATACCGTTATGGTTTTGAGCTGCATCTGGATCGTGAAACTGCGCTGCCATTGAAGTCATTGTTGCTTAACGACCAGGGCCAGTTGCTGGAGCGTTTCCAGTTCACCCAGCTCAATACATCGGTGCCTGACGATCGTGATTTGCAGCCCAGTGGCGAATGCACGCCGGTGGCGGTGACCAACGCCAAGGCCCCGGAGGTCGAGATCCCTCAGGATTGGCGCCTCGACTGGTTGCCACCAGGCTTTCAGCTGGTCAACAGCAGTGCCCATAAAGACTCCCACACCAAGGTAACCGTCAGCAGTCTGATGTATGACGATGGTCTGGCGCGTTTTTCGGTATTCCTGGAGCCGCTTAACGGTGCGACCGTAAACGAGACCCGCACCCAGTTGGGCCCGACAGTCGCCGTTTCACGGCGGTTGAATACCCTGGAAGGCGAGGTGATGGTGACCGTCGTCGGCGAGATCCCGATTGGCACCGCCGAGCGAATTGCGCTGTCACTACGCAGTGGCACCGTGCCCGCCAAGCCTTGAGTTGTTAATCCTATGTTCATCCTGATATTTCAATGTTGCGCAGGAGATAGTTGATGCCTGCCTCTGCCGAGAGCATGAAATGTCTGGATCATTTTTTTCACTTGCTAATATCCCCTATGTTTTTTATAGGTCAGGGCTTAACGGCCCTGGCCTTGTTTTGTTCGCGGAACAAAAATGTCGGTCGCAGTTTTCGGCGTTTATTGAACCCTGTCGCTCAACCCTGCTCGTCGTAACGGGAGCTGTATGTCGATACCACGTTTGAAGTCTTACCTATCCATAGTCGCCACGGTGCTGGTGCTGGGTCAGGCGGTTACCGCGCAAGCGGCCGAGCTGCCTGACTTCACCCAACTGGTGGAGCAGGCGTCGCCTGCCGTGGTGAACATCAGTACTACGCAGAAGCTGCCGGATCGTAAGGTCTCCAACCAGCAGATGCCCGACCTGGAAGGCCTGCCGCCGATGCTGCGGGAGTTCTTCGAACGCGGCATGCCCCAGCCGCGCACGCCGCGTGGCGGTGGTGGCGGCCAGCGTGAGGCCCAGTCCCTGGGCTCGGGCTTCATCATCTCGCCTGACGGCTACATCCTCACCAACAACCACGTGATTGCCGACGCCGACGAGATCCTGGTGCGCCTGGCGGACCGCAGTGAGCTGAAAGCCAAGCTGGTGGGCACCGACCCACGTTCCGACGTTGCCCTGCTGAAAATCGAAGGCAAGGACCTGCCGGTGCTGAAACTGGGCAAATCCCAGGACCTGAAAGCCGGCCAATGGGTCGTCGCCATCGGTTCGCCGTTTGGTTTTGACCATACTGTGACCCAGGGTATCGTCAGCGCCATCGGTCGCAGCCTGCCGAACGAAAACTACGTGCCGTTCATCCAGACCGACGTGCCGATCAACCCGGGCAACTCCGGCGGTCCGTTGTTCAACCTGGCGGGTGAAGTCGTTGGCATCAACTCGCAGATCTACACCCGCTCCGGTGGTTTCATGGGCGTTTCGTTCGCGATTCCGATCGATGTGGCCATGGACGTATCCAACCAGCTGAAAACCGGTGGCAAAGTCAGCCGCGGCTGGCTGGGCGTGGTGATCCAGGAAGTGAACAAGGACCTGGCTGAATCCTTCGGTCTCGACAAGCCGGCCGGTGCCCTGGTCGCGCAGATCCAGGACGATGGCCCTGCTGCCAAAGGTGGCCTGCAAGTCGGTGACGTGATCCTGAGCATGAACGGCCAGCCGATCGTCATGTCTGCGGACTTGCCACACCTGGTGGGCGCGCTCAAGGCCGGCAGCAAGGCCAAGCTGGAAGTGATTCGTGACGGCAAGCGCCAGAACGTCGAACTGACCGTCGGTGCTATCCCGGAAGAAGGCGCGGCGCTGGATGCGCTGGGCAACAGCAAGCCAGGTGCCGAGCGCAGCAGCAATCGCCTGGGCATTGCTGTAGTCGAGTTGACCGACGAACAGAAAAAGAGCTTCGACCTCAAGAGCGGTGTAGTGATCAAGGAAGTCCAGGACGGTCCTGCCTCCCTGATCGGCCTGCAACCAGGTGATGTCATCACCCACCTGAACAACCAGGCTATCAACTCCACCAAAGAGTTCACCGACATCGCCAAGGCGCTGCCGAAGAACCGTTCGGTGTCGATGCGCGTCCTGCGTCAGGGGCGTGCCAGCTTCATTACCTTCAAACTGGCCGAGTAATCCGCTAGTCCAATAAAAAGCCCCGCTCTCGATGTTCGAGAGCGGGGCTTTTTTTTGGCTGAAAGGTTTAGCCCATCATGTCTTTGATCATGCGTTCCTGGTCGATCAGTTCACGCTGGCGTGCGTCGATACGTGACGAAAGCGGGAAGTTGCTGCCGGCGCGACGCTTGGCGAAATCCAATTGCTGGATGGCCTGCTTGAAATCTCCCACCAGCGCGAAGTACTCGGCCCGGGCCTGATGCAGGCCGATGATATTGCCCGACAACCCACGGGTTTCCGCAACCTGGTACCAGACGTCCGGATCGTCCGGGCGAGACTTCAACAATCCTTCCAGGGCTTTTTCCGCGTCAGCGTTGCGGTTCTGCTTGAGCAGCAGATCCACACGAACCTGGTTCAGCGGATAGTTGCCTGGATATTGCGTCAACATTCGGTCCGTACGCTGCTGGGCATCCGGCAGGCGATTGTTGGTCATGTCCAGCTCTATCTGCGCCAGGTTGTAGGTGATGTCGTTGGGCGCCTTGGCCAGCAGCGGCTTGAGGTTTTCCCGGGCCAGGTTGAACTGGGCACCCTTGATCTGAGCGATGGCGAGGCCATAACGCGCGATATCGTTCTTCGGATTTTCATCCAGCTGGGCCTGGAAACGTTTGGCGGCCAGCCCCGGGGTGTCTTCGTAATACAGTTGCACTCGAGCACGGATCAGTTGATAGCGCAGGCTGTCCTCAATGCCACCCAGCTTGGCTTGCTCCGCACGGTTGCGGGTGTCGGCGATCCGCGATTCGGTTACCGGGTGAGTCAGCAGGAATTCAGGCGGCTTGGCATCGAAACGGTACTGGCGCATCAAGCGCTCGAACATGGTTGGCATGGACCGTGGGTCGTAGCCGGCTTTCTCCAGGTTGAGAATGCCGATGCGGTCAGCCTCTTGCTCGTTTTGCCGGGAAAAGCGCCGTTGCTCCTGGATCGCGGCGGCCTGGCTGCCGGCGATCGCGGCAATGCCCGCATCGCCTGCGCCAGCGGCGGCAGCGATGATGCCGCCGAGCAGCGCAGCCATCATCGGGATCTGCATGCGCTGCTGTGCTTCCACGCCTCGTGCGAAGTGACGTTGGGACAAGTGAGCCAGTTCGTGGGCCAGTACCGAGGCATATTCGCCTTCGGTCTGGGCGTTGAGGAACAGGCCGCCGTTGACCCCGACGATGCCGCCCGGTGCGGCAAAGGCGTTCAACTGCGGGCTGTTGATCAGAATGAATTCCAGGCGCCGGTCATTGACCTGGCTGGTTTCCACCAGCTTATAAACGCTGGATTCGACGTAATCCTTGAGCTGCGGGTCGTTGAGTTGCGAGACCTGGCCACGCAGGTAGGCCAGCCATGCCCGACCCAGATCGTATTCCTGTTTTGGCGAGACAATGGCAGAACTGGCGTCGCCAAGTGACGGCAGGTCGTCGGCGAAGCCTGGAGAGGCAAGCAGGCAAGCCAGCGTCAGCAGGGTAGGGCGCAAAAAAGTCATGCACAAAGCCTTTCGACAAAGAGCTTACTGTAGCCGGACACTGAGCTTCGGACCAGATATTCTAAGCGCCCTCGACGCCCACCCGGAGTTAGACCATGACCGACGCTGTAGCCTTCGATGCCGAACTGGATGCCAGTGGCCTTAACTGCCCGCTGCCCTTGCTCAAGGCCAAGCTGGAGCTCAATCGGCTGGCCAGCGGCGCGGTGCTCAAGGTGATCGCCACGGACGCTGGCTCCCAGCGGGACTTTCGTACGTTTGCCAAGCTGGCCGGCCACACCCTGCTGCATGAAGAAGACGAAGCGGGCGTCTATCGTTACTGGTTGCGCAAGGCTTGAATCGCTTGAATATGCTGTCCTTATCGCCTGAGGTTTATTGATGTTCAAAGTGTTACGAGACTGGATTCAGCGCTACTTCTCCGACGAAGAAGCCGTGGTGCTGGCCGTCCTGCTGTTTCTTGCCTTTACGGCCGTGCTCACTTTGGGCGGCATGCTGGCGCCGGTACTGGCGGGGATGGTGCTGGCATACCTGATGCAAGGCCTGGTCTCCATCCTGGAGCGTCTGCGCTTGCCGGGTGGGGCAGCGGTGGGCCTGGTATTTGCCTTGTTCATGGGGCTGTTGCTGGTATTTATCGTGATCGTGGTGCCTTTGCTGTGGCACCAGTTGATCACCTTGTTCAATGAGCTACCGGGCATGCTCGCCAAGTGGCAGTCATTGCTGCTGCTGTTGCCTGAGCGCTATCCGCACCTGGTGTCGGACGAGCAGGTCTTGCAGGCCATTGAGGTGGCTCGCGGCGAAATCGGAAAGTTCGGACAATGGGCGCTGACCTTTTCCCTTTCGAGCTTGCCGCTGCTGGTCAACATCATGATCTACCTGGTACTGGTGCCGATCCTGGTGTTTTTCTTCCTCAAGGACCGCGAGATGATCGGTCGCTGGGTGCGTGGCTATCTGCCCCGTGAGCGTGCGCTGATTACCCGGGTCGCCGAGGAAATGAACCGGCAGATTGCCAACTACATCCGCGGCAAGGTTATCGAGATCTTTATCTGCGGTGGCGTCACTTACATCGGCTTTGTCGCGCTGGGGCTTAACTACGCTGCCCTGTTGGCGCTGCTGGTGGGTGTTTCAGTGGTGGTGCCATACGTTGGCGCGGTGGTGGTGACGGTGCCGGTGATGTTGATCGCGCTGTTCCAGTGGGGCTGGAGTGATCAGTTCATCTACCTGATGGCGGTGTACGGCATCATCCAGGTGCTGGACGGCAACGTGCTGGTGCCGCTGCTGTTCTCCGAGGCGGTGAACCTGCATCCGGTGGCGATCATCTGTGCGGTGCTGTTGTTTGGCGGGTTGTGGGGCTTCTGGGGGGTGTTCTTTGCGATTCCCCTGGCGACGCTGTTCAAGGCGGTGCTGGATGCCTGGCCTCGGCAGGAGCCGGTGGTGGCGCCGTTACTCTGATATTTGTGGTGCCGGTGCAGGGCCTCATCGCGGGCAAGCCCGGCTCCCACATTGACTGAGTTGTCCTGTCGAACAATGATCACAGGTGGGGCTGGCTTGGCTGCGATAGCTATTTCAAAGCCAGCAGGTGAATCAAGCCTGGTTCAGCGCCTGTGCCGCTTCGAGCACTGCATCCACATGGCCTGGCACTTTCACACCGCGCCATTCCTGGCGCAGTACGCCATTCTTGTCGATCAGGAAGGTGCTGCGATCAACACCCAGGTATTCCTTGCCATACAGCTTCTTCAGCTTGATCACATCAAACAGCTGGCAAACCGCTTCGTCCTTGTCGCTGATCAGCTCAAAGGGGAATTCCTGCTTTGCCTTGAAGTTCTCGTGGGACTTCACGCTGTCCCGGGACACGCCAAACACCTCGGTGTTGGCCGCCTTGAATGCAGCATGCTGGTCACGGAAGCCCTGGCCTTCAGTGGTGCAGCCCGGGGTGCTGTCTTTCGGGTAGAAGTAGATCACCACTTGCTTGCCCTTGAGCCCGGCGAGGCTGAAGGTTTGCCCGCTGGTGGCCTGGGCTTCGAAGTCGGCTACCGGTTGGTCGATCACTACAGACATGAAGACTTCCTTACATAGGGTTCTGTGGGCGCCAAGGCTCGATCAGTGCGTCGAGGTTCAGGGCATCGGCGAAATCCAGGAACTGGTCACGCAGCCAACTGATCTGTACGCCGGCCGGCAAGGTCACGGTAAAGGTGGCGTTGAGCATGGTGCCGCCGGTCTGCGGAGCCTGATAGGTGTCGCAGGTCAGGTTTTCCAGCTCGACGTTGTGGTCGATAAAGAACTGGCACAGCTCGTTGACGATGTCCGAGCGGTAGGCCGAACTGACATAGGCCACGTAGGGCAGGGCCTGCGGACGGTTTTCCAGGGCGGCGCTGCGCACCACGTTGACCGTGAAGTCATGCTTCTTCGCCAAACCCGGTAAACCGGTTTCAAGGCGGGCCAGGGCATCCCAGGTCCCGGAAATCTGCAGGACCAGCGCACTGCACTCGCCATGGCGGGTCAGGCGGGAGGTCACGACGGCGCAGCGGTTTTCATGGCTGGCGCGGCACAGGACGTTAGTCAGCTCCATGGGGTTGGCGCCAAGGGCACTGATGACAAGGAATTGTTCGCGGACTGTGGGGGTGGACATGCAGCCTTCCTAAAGCGATGAGCGGTCGATACGATGCAAGCGGTATCAATCAAAGGATGAAGGGTAGCGAAAACCATCGCCAAGGGCTAGGAGGTGGCGTTTTCATTACGTAATCAGCTTCATCAAACCCCGCTTTGGCAGAATGATGGCGCTGCCGCGAACTAAGTTGATCCAGAACGCATCCTCAGGCGGTACTTCGCTTGTACAAGCATCTTGGCGCCAGTACCATTACCGCTCTCTTTTTCCGGCAGGAGCGGTTGCATGATTGCGGGCAGTATGGTGGCACTGGTCACACCCATGGATGCACAAGGTAATCTCGACTGGGACAGCCTGGGCAAACTGGTGGACTTCCACCTGCAAGAGGGCACCAACGCCATCGTGGCGGTCGGCACCACAGGTGAATCGGCCACACTGGATGTGGAAGAACACATCGAAGTGATCGAGTTCGTGGTCAAGCGCGTTGCAGGGCGCATTGCTGTCATCGCCGGCACGGGCGCCAATTCGACCCGCGAAGCGATCGAATTGACCAGCAACGCCAAGAAAGCCGGCGCCGATGCCTGCCTGCTGGTGACGCCGTACTACAACAAGCCGACCCAGGAAGGCCTGTACCTGCACTTCCGCGCCGTTGCCGAAGCGGTCGATATCCCGCAGATCCTCTACAACGTACCCGGTCGCACCGCCTGCGACATGAAGGCCGAGACCGTGATCCGCCTGTCCACCGTACCGAACATCATCGGTATCAAGGAAGCCACCGGTGACCTGCAGCGCGCCAAGGACATCCTGGCCGGCGTCAGCAGCGACTTCCTGGTGTATTCCGGTGACGACGCCACTGCCGTCGAACTGATCCTGCTGGGCGGTAAAGGCAACATCTCGGTGACTGCCAACGTCGCACCGCGCGCCATGAGCGAGCTGTGTGCCGCAGCCATTGCCGGTGATGCGGTCAAGGCCCGGGCGATCCACGAACAATTGGCACCGCTCAACAAAACCCTGTTTATCGAATCCAACCCTATCCCCGTGAAATGGGCGCTGCATGAGATGGGCCTGATGCCGGACGGTATCCGTCTGCCGCTCACCTGGCTCAGCGAAGCCTGTCACGAACCGCTGCGACAGGCCCTGCGCCAGTCCGGCGTCCTGGTTTAATTGAGGAAGCACTACGCATGAAGCGATTGGCCGGACTTTCCGCACTTGCCTTGATTATCTCCAGCACCAGTGGCTGCGGTTGGATCTGGGGCCCGGAAGGCTACTTCCGCGACCGCGGTAGCGATTACCTGGAAGCCCAACAAACCGCCCCGATGAAATTGCCGTCGGACGTCAATGTCGCCAAGCGCCTTGACCCGTTGCTGCCGATTCCGCGCAACGTGGCCGATGACACCGTCAAGGGTGAATACGAAGTGCCGCGTCCACAGCCGTTGTCGGCCGTGGCCGATGCCAGCGACTACAGCCTGCAGAAGAGCGGCGACACCCGTTGGGTCATGGCCCAGCGCCCACCTGCCGAAGTCTGGCCGGTGGCCGTGCAGTTCTTCCAGGACAACGGTTTCCGCCTTGACGAACAACGCCCGCAGACCGGTGAATTCACCACCGCGTGGCAGCACACCAGCGAACTGTCGGCATCCATGGCCAAGCGCCTGCAGGCCGGTGGTGTAGCCAATGACAGCGAAGCCCGCATCCGCGTGCGTATCGAGCCAGGCGTGCAACGCAACACCAGTGAAGTCTACGTAGTCAGCGCCGAGCGTCCTGCCGGCAGCACCGCCAACGTCGACTTCACCCCGCGCTCGGTCAACACCGGCGTGGACGCTGCCCTGGTCGACGAAATGCTCGCCAGCATGAGCCGTATTTCCGAGAAGGGCGGCTCCGTCTCCCTGCTCGCCGCCGGTAGCTTTGACACACCTAGCCGCGTCAGCCTCAGCGAAGACGGCAGCGGCAACGTGGTGCTCAACCTGGGTGAAGACCTGGACCGCGCCTGGTCGAGTGTCGGCCGCGCGCTGGAGCACGGCGAATGGCGCGTTGAAGACATCAACCGCAGCCTGGGCCTGTACTACATCAACCTGGCCGAAAAAGCCGAGAAGAAAGACGACGAGCCAGGTTTCTTCAGCAAGTTGTTCGGCAGCAAGCCGACCAAGGAAGAGATCGAGACCCGCGCCGAGCGTTACCAGGTTCGTTTGAGCAAGGTAGGCGAAAGCGTGCAAGTCACCGTCGAGAAAAACATCAACACCGTGGCGCCGGCAGAAGTGGCGCGCAAAGTGTTGGGCGTGATTCAGGACAACCTGGGCTGATCCGATGCGTTTTGCCGTTCTCGGCAGCGGTAGCCAAGGGAACGGCACGCTTGTAGCCCATGACGACACGTACGTCCTGGTGGATTGTGGTTTCTCCCTGCGGGAAACCGAGCGGCGCCTGCTGCGCCTGGGGGTTCACCCCGCGCAGCTGAGCGCGATTCTGGTGACCCACGAACATGCCGACCACGTGCATGGCGTGGGTTTGCTGTCTCGGCGCTACAATCTTCCGGTGTACCTGAGTCGCGGCACCTTGCGCGGGATGCGCAAACCGATTGAGCCCGCAGGTTTGCTGGCCGGTGGCGAACAATTGCAGATCGGTGCCTTGAGCATCGATGTGATTGAAGTGGCCCACGATGCCCAGGAACCGACGCAATACGTATTCAGTGACGGTGAACGGCGTTTTGGCCTGCTCACTGACCTGGGTTCGTACTGCGCCAAGGTGCTGGACGGTTACCGGGACCTCGACGCATTGATGATCGAGTCCAACCACTGCCGTGACCTGCTTGCGCGTGGCCACTACCCGGCCTTTCTCAAGCAGCGGGTCGGCGGGCAGTTTGGACATTTGAACAACCACCAGGCGGCGTACCTGGTGTATGAGTTGGGCTGGCAAGACCTGCAACACCTGGTCCTGGCCCACCTGAGCAGCAAGAACAACCTGCCGCAGCTGGCCCGGCAATGTTTTGTCGACACCCTTGGGTGCGACCCGGACTGGCTGCAACTGGCCGATCAAGATTCAGGGCTCGACTGGCGACACATCGCCTAGCCCACCTACTTAGCAAGCGGAGCCCATCATGGAAAAACGTGAAGAACTCTACCGCGGCAAAGCCAAATCGGTTTACAAGACCGACGACGCCAACCGCTTGATCCTGCTGTTTCGTAACGACACCTCGGCGTTCGACGGCAAGCGCATCGAACAGCTCGACCGCAAAGGCATGGTGAACAACAAGTTCAACGCCTTCATCATGCAGAAACTCGAAGCGGCCGGCATTCCGACCCAATTCGACAAACTGCTGGGCGACAACGAATGCCTGGTGAAAAAACTCGACATGATCCCGGTCGAGTGCGTCGTGCGTAACTATGCGGCCGGCAGCCTGGTGAAGCGTTTGGGCGTGGAGGAGGGCCTCAAGCTCAACCCCTACACCTTCGAGCTGTTCCTGAAAGACGACGCCAAGGGTGACCCGTTCATCAACGAATCCCACGTGGTGGCATTTGGTTGGGGCACCGCTGAGCAACTGGCTCGCATGAAGGAGCTGTCGCTGAAGGTCAACGACGTCCTGAGCAAACTGTTCGACGACGCCGGCCTGCTGCTGGTGGACTTCAAACTGGAATTCGGCGTGTTCCACGACGGCTCCATCGTCCTGGGCGACGAATTCAGCCCGGACGGCTGCCGCCTGTGGGACAAAGACACTCGCAAGAAGATGGACAAAGACCGCTTCCGCCAGGGCCTCGGTGACGTTATCGAAGCCTACGAAGAAGTCGCCAACCGTCTCGGCGTACCGCTGTAATCGACGCAAGCATCTGATAGCACGGAAAAAAATCGCTTTTGCGCTTTGCTTCCAGGAAACAGGCTGTTATGATGCGCGCCGTTGGAGAGATGCCAGAGTGGCCGAATGGGACGGATTCGAAATCCGTTGTACCTTCACCGGTACCTAGGGTTCGAATCCCTATCTCTCCGCCATACTTAGAAAAGCCCCGTAGATCAAGGTCTCGGGGCTTTTTGCATTTCAGAATACTACGTAAAGATTCTACGTAAAATACATCTCCTTTAGCGCTCCTTTTTAGCCTCTCTCTACGTCGATTGGCCTTATTCGCGACAACCCCAAGCACTTCAACCGTCATTCTCTTTGAGCGGCGTCGTGCGCATCTTCAAGCTAAGCCATGGCTATGTGTGTGCTTCGCCTATGGCCTGCCACACAGGTCCTATATTCAGACGATCCTGCCCCACTGGTTGAGCATGCCAGCGTGCCGAAGGGCGATCAGGTATGGCAGCACGGCGAAGCCTGTGAGCAGCGTGTCGATTCTGACGGCAATTGACTGCGTCAGATTGAAGGCAAAATCCTGGACAAGGCGATCCAGCGGTAAGTGGAGGCGGTAATACCGAGCGGTACTAGAGCCACACCAAGACCGTGGATGACCATTCAACCGAGTCGATTGAGGGCATCAAGACGCTTGAGGTCCTGGGCGCGCTCGAACTGCTGTCGGGTGGGTCTGCGAGCCTGGCGGCGGTGGATGATCTACACCAGGCGATCGGGCGGAAATTGAACTTGGTGGTAGGACAGAAGCACAACGCCACGGTGGCTGGTGATCTGGAGGAAAGGATTCAGGGGCTTCGCGAAAGCGTGGTGGCGGTCAGCCGGCGGCTGGCCACGCCCAAGACTTGGTTTGGGTTCGAGGAGGTGAGCGTGCTGCAGACGTTGTGTTATTTGCTCGCCCTAGTGCAGCAGATTAATGTCCAGTTCTCTGTTCATACCTACGGCGCGCCACCAGTTCCTAGCTCTGCAGCTGCGGTCACGATGAATGCTGAAACAGCTGCTTTACTTTTTTAGACAATTACATCCAATAACCTTATAAAAATGGCGAACGTCTATAGCCACTCTAATAGTTGTAATATTGATAATATGTGTCAAAAATTAACCGGAAAAAGCCGGTAATATCTACTGAGGCTGGAAAAACTAATAGGCAGACCTTGAGTCTATCAACCTGAGTCAGTTTATCCAGCCATCGGGTGGAAGTCCTATTTTCGATGAGATTTAGGTCTTCCGGGAGTTTTCACGGACTCGTACTTTATCCATTCCGATAAGTCGGCCAAGAAAGCTTGATCTTCCGGGCTTGAGGCCATTCTCGTTAGTCTTTGGATGGTTAAGTTGGATTTAGTGAGTTTTGATCTCATATATGTATCTTTATAAACTTCAGGTAGCGCATCAAACTCATCTTTCATCCTCCTGATTGATGATATGCTACCGTAGGTATCACCGGCCTGACAGCTTACGTCAGCCTCCCGATAATTTAGCTGAACTCGAGTATCGTAGTAAGTTTTTCTTAGGCCGTCATCGAGAAGATCGATCTTTAGACTAAGCTCTTCAGTTAAGGTTCTGACCTCTGAGAATTTATGCTGGAACATATATCCGCGACTTAGGCTGATAGCAACTTCTGCCGAGTTGCTATCTAACTTGCGCGCTATCTCGAACTGTTCGACGGCGTCATCTACAGATTCTTCTTCACGTAAAATAAACTTACCAAACCAATAATGTAATTGAGCGGTGTTCGGAGCTAATGCAATAGCTAACTCGTGACTTTCTCTTGCTTCAGGGTAGTTACCATTTTTCTGGTGGAAGTAAGCTAGTACACGAGGTACTTCAAAGTAATCTGGCGCTAATCGTCTTGCTTCTTCAAGAATCTCGTACGCGGGTTCATTTGCGGCTGCCCTCAAATGCTTCATCGCATCGTGGAGCATTTTTACAATCACGCGATCAGCTTTGGAGCGAACTTTAATGTTCATTGGTGAATATCGGTTTCCATTTGTGGCGCTCCGCATTTCTACTACGGAGTTTAATTTGTTTCTATTGGCTTTAACTTTTTGCTGGAAGGCATTTGAAGGGCGGTGATGCTTATTTAAATATGCTCTAGCTAGTTCTGCCAGTTGGTATGTTGTTTTTACGCTGCCGCCGGTAGGTTTGGATGATTCGGCTAGCATATTGGTTGTCATTAGTTCTTGTAATGCTTTTTGAATTCTGATTGCTTCGAAACCAGATAGATAAGAAAGCTCAGCTATATCTTTCCAGCCTGGAGCACACTGCATCGTTGTAGTAAGGTCTCGAGTATCTTGAGACAGAAATTGATATACGTTGCTCATGCAAAACTCAAGGAAGAGCGACGAGTTCTGCAGCACGGCTTCAGCAGCTACCCCGGTCTGAATAGCGCTAACAAACCATTTGATATATCCGGGATTTAGATACATTCTGTTCGCATATCTACGTAAGGTTGACTCATCCTGAGTAGCTAAAGACCCTACGTTTCTAAGTTGACCCAGGGTGCGTATCAGTTTAGCTGCATACCCTTCCTCAATGCCGCCAAGCTTTATGGGATACTCGTATGCGCCTAATCCAATTCTGGACGTGATAATTAGTTTGCTTCCGTCGGGCAAAGAACTCACGAACTTGTGGATGTTCTGGTCCATAATTGTTTCTAGGTTGTCAATGAATAATGCAATTTTGAAGGTGCCTAAATATTCTATGATCTCAGCTAGCGGGTCTCCCGATTCGATACCGCTTAATTGCGCTGATATTTCTTGAAGGACACCAACCGAACTAGTTATCGCTCCCTTAATGTCACGTATTTCATTGACGGTGATTTGAGTTGTTTTTGAAGTTACCCATACTACAGCATCGAATGGATTAACTTCTTCTTCTAATAGCTCATAAGCTACCTTAAGTGCTAAAGCGCTTTTGCCAACGCCGCCCTCCCCAACAATGGAAATTACTGGGAATCCGCCCAAGCACAGTTTTTTTATTTGCTTGACTTGCTGATCTCTACCGATCAGACCGGTTTCATCGAAGTCAGGTAGTGGCAAGTTGTGAGGTATTTTGTCTCTGTCAGCATCTAATAGTGGTATTTTTAGATCTAGAACAAAACTAGGATCGTCATCTAAGCGATTGAAGGTGTCTTGTAAATTTTCCCAGGAATAAAAACTATTCCCTACAAGGTCGTTGCAGAAGTCAGTTATCAGTGGAAGATCATCAAAGTTAAGAGGTCTGATGTGCATGACTCTGTTTCGAATAGGAATTATCTTTTCGAACTGTTTTGTTCTTGATTTGATCGCCTGACTAAATTCCTCATCAAAGCATGACTGGTTCGAGTTGATTATTTGATAAGTGTCGCCCAGATCAAAGTAGTCGATTAAATTATCAAGAGTGGATTCGTCATACGAAGATCCGATTTCTTTTTCTAGTCTGGATTTGCATCTTAGAATAAGTTGCTGATCAAATCTATGATCTTCATACCTCTCTCTTCCCAAACGACCTTTTATTGCTGTTCTTAAATCTTCTTCTAGTCCACTTAAAAGAGCATACACGGTCATTCTGGACAAACTATAAGCCATATAAAACATCCCTTTAGCTATGGGCTGATATTGTAAATTGAATTCGACTACCTATGATGGCACATTGGCTTGCCAACGTCCAACCCGCTACGAATGGCGTGCGAGTGTCTATAACGTATTGATATTATTAAAAAATATGCTCGTTCGCTTAACTTTACGCTCCTCAATGAACTATTTACACCTACATCCATTAAGATTCAGTCGTTTAGGCGATTGGTAATTATTCCGTGGCGAATTTTTCGGTCGAATGTGGGTGTGAGGCTCTCGTCGGCACTGCATGGGATTAATGAACAAATAAATGCGTATAAATGGAATAAGCCACTTTAAAAAAATATGGAAAAAAGCACTCCCCCTCCTGCCGACGGGGTTTGCGTCCTTTTTTTGTGCAAGCCCAGATGTAGCGCAAACGAACTGGCAGCCAAGGCGGGCCGGGACGCTCTACGGGCGACCGGCAATTTCACGGATTGCAAAGATTTGAAGAGAAGTGCAGGGCGGTCGCACAGCGACGTAGCAGGCGATCATGAACGGGGCAGGGTTGGAGGCCCCGGGTTCATTGGTTGAAAGGGAAGGAAACGTAGGAATACGGGCGTTTTCCGAAACGAGATAGATCTTTTTTCTAACCGTCTGTAGCTGTCTTTTAAGAGGCTGAGAGCTGCTATAAGTCACGAAACGTATGGGCCTCGTGGAGATTGAAGCGTTTCACAATTTGTCCTGCCTCCTTAGCTGGCTCCTGATCTCTTCAGGCGTGCCAAGCCTTGCTTGATATGCCCGGCGTTCTCACCGATTGCCTCTAAGGCCCCACGCACGTTTTCAGCTACGTCTACTGAGCCTTGTTGTTCCAAGCGTAGGGTGATCTCCATCATAGCTGTTTCAAGTGCCAACTGATTCTCATCCATCCTTTCAAGCACGTCTGAGAGCGAATATTCATGCGCCATATAAAGGTTCCTATAATGAACTCTCAGACTAACCACAAGCTGCAGGATTCGCCTCACAGACGGCTATTTTGGAACCAGTGCTGGGAAAAAAGTAATTTTGGTTAGGAAGGGCACTAATACTGCTGCAGCCCACGTAGTCTGTGGGTTTGACGCATTACCTTGAGGGGTAATATTTGGTAATGGCAAAGGTAATATTCGCCCAAGTGTCCGGTTTTACTGGGGATTGAGCTTGTCAGGAATTACCCGAGGAAAAGTTAATGACCTAACCTATAAATTACTAAATCATTACCTTTCTAAATATCTATCAAGCCATTTAAATTAAAGGTGTTTGCTATTTTTTATCAAGCGTATTACCAATATTGTCTTTTTTCCATTCCTCAACATAAACCGGCCGGCTTGCCGTTTTTTATCCCCCTTCAACCCTTGCGCACTAACCTGGTGCGAAAGCCATAGGACTGCCATGGGACTGAGAGTGCCGATTTTTTGGAGAGGTAGCATCGCTTTAGCCCGTGTAAACCGTGGACTTGCAATGTTAAAGTTACTTTGTGGGTAGTTTCGTATCTCTCCTTCACCGCCCCATTTAGAAAAGCCCGTGAATTCAGTTGCTTAGAGTTCGCGGGCTTTTCGTTTGTACTACTCTCGTATAGCGTTTTCTGCCAAACAAGAATTCAACTCGATCAAAAACCAGACTCGCGATGATGTTTTGGGTGATTACCACTCATACCAAAAGCTAACTTTGAAAATTCACCGCAAGCCCGCATCAGTCAATGCTTTCACAGTAGCCAACAAAGAACTTATCCTACTAACTTCGTACCCATGGATAAACATAAAAATTCTGAAGGTGCATAGGGCAAGTGCAGACTCTCCAAGTAGAGTGAGGTAACAGTAAGGAAGCCAAGCTTTACTCGGTACCTCCTCTATGCCCTTCACGAGCTATACAGCTGGAAAAAAGCTCCTGCACCCTGCGTATATAGGGCGTAGGAGCTTGCTCGTAAGTGCTCCAGCACCATCGCAGTGTGGTTAGGTTTTATCGGCAGTCAACAGATTAAACAGTTTGTTGACCTCATTCACATTGCTGCATAGGGCGTAGATTTCGTTTTCGCTGTTGGGGTCGTAGACTTTGAAGTATTTGTTTTTTTGAACGGTTTCAAGAGCCATTTGATTAATGTCGGAAAAAATCGGCATGCTGCGGTATGACTGCAGATCTTTCCAAGTTTCAAGAGTCATCGTAATTCCTTCAATATTACGCGTAAAGTCTACATTGTGTTCGTTTTCCATCGCTGACGCTCCATGAATAATCGAAATTGAAGATTCTATAGTAGCACAATGGTGCTTCCTAGAGAGCAATAGTTCAAAATTGGTACGAGTTATGAGCGTGTTTCTCTACGGTCTTGAGTAGGCGGGACTCATCCTAGTACGGGATTTTTAGGTAAGTGGTGGGGGGGCGTATACTTGGCCTGCCGGATTAGTAGATCCAGTCCATCACTGATATGGAAGTTGTTTCGGTGCGAGACTGGCATCAATCAATATCAGACGGATAATTGATTTCAATATTTATTACATGTTCGATGCTTATTTCCAGATAGTAGCACCCGACGGGTGCGAGTCAGCTGCATATACCGTCGGTTCGTGTGTCAACCAGGCGCAAGTACTCCAAAACAAAGAAAGCCCAGCGCCAGTATTTGAGTTAAGTAGGTGTGCTATTTTTTGAGTTCGTGGGTTTTGTGGATACTTCTAACTTTTTAATAAGTTCCATAAGGATTTCATGAGTGTTGATTGGGTACGGATCACTACCCGCTTTGGAGAAGTCCTTCCCGCTGAATATCCTAGAAGCAATGGCGGCTTTGATCTTGTGTCGCTCATCCTCGGGTAGGGAAGCTAGGAACGGCGAAACCGCCTTCATGTCGAGTGAGGTTTGCTGGTGCTGGTACTGCTGCTCCCTATGCTTGGCAGACTCTCTCGCTAAGTAAGCGGCTGGCACAGAAAGTAAGAACACCAAACTGACGCGGCTCAAGAATCTTGGCCATTCAAATTCGTTAGTAATGGTTGCGGCCACTGCAGTGCCCAGAACCGCTACAATAAGTGCCATACACGCTAAAGCACCATATCGCAGCCAGTCCGCCATCACCTTCTCATCGGTCGCGCTTTTCTCATAGTCGCCTGCAATCGCTCGGCCTGAAACATGACCCAGAATATTATTGATTTCTGACTTCGAACTCTCTATGGCTTCTACACCTTCAGCATATAACGCTACAATTTTATTGATCTCACCCTGTGCTTTATGTTCTAGGTGTTGAAGCATTTTTTCAAGTTCTGCGATACGAACTGAATTCTCATTCAGGATTTTTCTTGTTTTATCGTCATTATAAACATGCTCAATGGATGAGGGTCTGTTTTTGATAGCTTCCTGTAAAGACTCACAGTCTATTTCTAAAAGCTTCCCAGTGTTCCGAATTGCATCGTGTTGAATTCCCTGAACTTTCGCAGCCAGCTGTATCCCATAGATGCTAATCATTTTGGCATGCTTAAGCGCTTCTTCCATGCGGCCAGCATTGAAGAGCTCTTCATAATTTGAGAGTTCTTCTGCTATCCCGGAAAAGAGACTTAGCAAATCTCGAGATTCTAGTTTGCCCTCGAACAAAGACTGCAGATGATCTGAAGTACTGATAGCCGTTCTGACTTGTATGTTGATATCTTCGAACATGTCTGCTCGCTAGTTAATGATTTAGGAAGGCCGCCGGCCTTTTTCTGGAGTGGCTAGAAGCTACTACATTACAAAGCACTTTTCTAGACGGGGCACGACTATCCTTGATTTTGTTGCAAAAAATATGCATGAGCTCTGCCAGAGTAGCGCACTCCTTCAGCAAATCAATGTGCGTATTGGCAGCGCGACCTTTTTATAGGCAGCTGGAAAGGGGGAGGTCATGAATTAACGGGAAATTGGGATGGAGCCAGAGAATGTCTTTTAGGTGGGTATTTTCTATTGTGTATCAGCTATCTGGTGATCTCGTGACCTTTGTAGACCTTGGGAGCCATTCAGAGTTGTTCGGTTGAAAGCAAAAACAAACTCCATTAGGTCAGTTCTTGCTGGAACCTAAGATGACTAATCTAAGAAACCCACTCTAGTGGTTTTTTTTGAGCAAAATCAGTCAAAGAAAATTCAAGCCGCTTAGTCGAGCTGGGCCTTGTTTTATATGACCTGCATTTTCCCCAGGCGCTTCAAGCGCACCCCGGACATTCTCTCCTACGTCTGATGCGACTCGCTGCTCTGGCCATAACGTTAGCTTCCTGGCTGCCGCCTTTAGTGCCAATTGGTTCTGATAAGTCCTTTCCAGCACGTCCGTCAGAGAATACTCGCTCGCCATCGCTATCGACCTGCTTTCAAATTCTGAAGCATAGCAGTGGATGTGCTCGGCACCGGATAATGAGCGGGAGGATGAAAAGCTACTAAGCATGACAATCTAGGTACGAAAGTGGTACGCAGCTTTCAGTTCGGCTCTGTAGGGCAGGGAGTACGTGGCCTTCAGGTTTAGCAGTTCCAATCCATCATTGTACGTTTCCTGATTAGGCCTGTGAATAGACGAGAGGAGTCCGGCACTGCTCGGTACATCTTCGCAATCTCAGGGAACGATCGTCCGCGTTCTTTCAGGCAGCCCCTTTTTGCTTTGATCGAGCTACGGATGCGGTTTCCGTCGCCGAGTAAGTACGTTAAGTGACTTCTGTAGCCTCATCCTTCCTCTGCTAGAAGTTCTTCAAGGTCAATTGCCAGTTTCGTAAGCGTAATTCCAAGAATGCTGCACAGATCGCGGGCCTGTACTACATCCAGTCGGCGCGTCCCACTCTCAACGTCACTCATGAAGGATTGCGGGCGCCCCAGCGCTTTTGAGCACTGGACCTGGGTCAGGCCTGCCTCGTTTCGGTATTTCTTCAGCAGTGACAAGAGCACAGCGTGCTCATGTCTGTAGATCGTTTTAGGCATGGTCGTCAGCTATGGAGATTAGCTGCTCAACCTATATCTGCTTTTCAGATATCTGAATTTCAGATATTTTGTCCACTCAACACTCCAGTGTTTATAGGTGAGCACAATCATGAACGAACGAATCTACGTGCTGAACAGCCAGAGGAAGACTACCAATCACGTTCTGCATCTACTCCTGTGCATACCTACAGCCGGGTTGTGGCTAGTGTTTTGGTTTCTTGTCGCTATGCAGAATAGTAGGCATAACAGAAGAATTGATAAGAAGATCGCTCGAATACTGGAGCACAAAGAATCTGGGAAGTCCGACGTGGAAGCGTACCAGGCTATTCGCAACGAGGATCAATACAAGAACAAAGTATTGTTGATGATCATTTTTGTAATCGTTTTCATTGTCTATCTGAACTCTCATCACTGAGTGGTGTTGGCTAAAAAAGGGGGCGAAGTTGCATTTGTAAGCCTCTACTAGCTTCTTAGGTATCTCGTGTGCTGTAAGGTGAGGTTTGGGCTGCCTGGCAAGGGAAAAGCTCTCATATCGCACTACAGGGCCTTGCAGAGTGATAGCTCGCTGTTGTCCAACTATGCTTATACTTTTCGCTATGATGTAGCTTGAACTTATACAGCAACTTACATATGTAAATTCTGGTTGACAAAACAGGGTCATGTGGAGTATGTTTGCCACCTCTCCAGCAACCCAGCACTAAACGTTCTCGACTTTCCTTATTGCAACGTCAGGCGGCGGTTTTGTTCTGTCTGGGATTTGACCAGCTACTTGTCAGCAGTTCACTGAGGGCATCGTGCCCCCTATACATAGGTCAACTTGCCCCCAGTGACAGAGGGCAAGATACCCCATTATTAAGATAGAGGGTATTAAGAAAGAGAGTAGTAAGATTGGTAGCGCAAGAAGCACCCTTCGGGTCTTGTTGTACGGTAAAGCAAAAGAGCTTTCTGATCGCAGTCGATCATATGAATTGATCGTGCAAGGATCTTCAATCACCGGTGCTAGCACCATATACAAGTTAGATAGAGTTCACACGGGGCATCCTGCCTTCTGTGAGTTTTCATCGCGCAAGGAGACAAATGAAATGAACATTCAGTTTCGGTAACACAGTCGTGATTGGCTTAAGGGTGGTAACGGCGATAGTGGTCCAAGTGCAGCAGCTCGCGTTGCTCACATGATCGAAATGATAGCGCTGTATCGAACGGGAGTCTTGGAAGAATCCAAGTTCCTAGAACATATCAAGAACCTTTGAAAATACATGCGAGGAATACGATGACCGAACAATTTTGCAAGCTTACGCACGAGATGATGAGGGCAACACACTGGACCAGCAGAACAACTGGCGAACAATTTAAGCTCACTGGTGATCAGAAAGTTATGTGGACGTGGATGGAGAAGAGATATAAATTCTTTAGATCACTCGGCAAGGATTGGTTTGATAATCAAGAAGATATTGCAGAGTCTACAGGATGTGACCCAAGTACAGTGAAGCGCTTTATTAGCAGGCTGACACAGCATGGCTATATTGAGGTTGAGCACCAGAAAGGTAGAGGCTTTATACGAAGTAATAAGTATAAGATCTTGGCCCCACTTCAAGTGCATGCCAGCAAGACCTCTGTAAGCCCCTCTGAGCTTAGCTTCAGTAACATTTCACCCACGGCAAGGGTGGGTCTGGACGGGCCTCTAATCGACTCGCAGGAGCTTGTAGGAGAATTGATTCCTGCTTTTGAGAATGTACCGATTGGGGTATACGTAGATACGCCTCCAGAAGCGCCTGTTATCGTCCATGAGCGGTTGCAGGGATTCGGGTATGGTTTGGATGTCCACCCTAGCGAAGATGCCCCTTTGGTTAAAAGGGGGGCGGTCATCGAGTATATTAGTAATGACCCTCTACGTTGGTAGTGCTAGCTCTTCGTGCTGTCGATGGCGAAGTTGATGAACGCCGAACAGCAAATAAGCATGAATCTAGCATCTGCTTGGGTAAGTTCAGAATTCTCCATTAGGGCATGGCGTATACCGTCAGAGTCGTTGGTATATCCGTACAAAGAGGAAAATGCCTTCTTCAAGGCAGGGTGCAGTTTGTGACTCTTCTCCAGCACTTTCAAAGCGCCCTCGAGGGTTGCGGAGGGATTGCCTACTAAGTGTTTGGCAAGTGACTCAACAGAGCTAATGCTCTCTTTTATTGAATTCCGATAGTCAGGATTCTGTCTGTCGGTTAGCAAGCCCAGAGCTGTTTGAAGATGCGTCTTTACTCCGTTGTAACGGTCAGAGCCTAGTATCGCTTGCTCGATTTCATTAATTTCCTGTGGAGAAGTTATCGGGGTGATTTGCTCGGCGACGAATCGATATGCTGAGCTTTCGCGCTCATAGATTTCGTTGCAAGTGGCAAGAAAATTCTTTTTGTTTGTTTCTGGGCCATGTTGTGCAATGAACTCTACAAAGTCGTACACTTCGTACCATTGGAGTTTGTAGAATGTTGTTCTGATGTCGCTGAGGAAGTATTCCCAGTATGTTTCAATGGTGTCGATGGGTTTTTTGTAGTGAAACATATAAATTGCTAAGGCAAGCTGGTGCAGGTTGGAGCCTGTTACATAATCACCCCTTCCCATGCCGCTGTTGTAAGGAGGTTTATAGAGGCTCCAGTAAAACGCTGTTATAGCATTCCAGAGTGAGTTTCTTAGGTCCATATCCATAGATTCGGATTGAATGGCCTTGGTGCTCGGAGTGATACCGATTCGTTTAGAAAAGCTCATTATGCCCCCGGGTTTCTATTTTCTGGCGATACTACATGAATGTCGATGAGTTTTGGCAACCCTTGCAGTAACCTCTGAAAACTCTCTTTTAACCTTGTTATACGGCGTCCTTAACTGGAGTTGCGGGGATCATTATCTACGTTGGGATGGCTCGTAAGCCTCAGTTTCCGGGGCTTGAAGGTGGACATGGCTAAGCTTTTTCCCGTGACTGCGATCAAATCGAGGTTTTCACACTAAAACGCCCGTTCTGATCCGGAAATCGCTAATTTCTGCAACACGGCGACACCCAGCCCCAGCCAGCTTCCCGGTGGGCTAGTCTCTCGGTACCACTGCTCAAGGATGACCCGCCATGCCTACCAAATCAAACCCCGTTATCCTCGTTGCGGACCTGTTGACGCTGCTCTGGGAAAATCAGTTGGCAACTGCTGCGTCCATTGAGGAGTCGGGCGTTTGGGTCAGGTCTCAAGGTGGAGGTGACGCACATTCCCAAGCAGTGGAGGCGCTTGAGGCGCTAGACAGGAACGCCAGCGCCATCAGCAATGGAATCATGGCTCTACGTGGTCACTGATCACGTACCGATACGGGTATAGATCAGGCCGTACCGTTAATCGGCTTGTTTTCCCGTACCGAAAATACCCCTTTCGCCACCCTAGTCGGTACACCTATAATAGGTACATCCAAAACGGTATAGGTGGGGTGATTGAAATGTTCATACGTGCATACCTGCGAGCATCCACCGATGAGCAAGATGCTCTGCGTGCTAAGGCAGAGTTGAAAACGTTCGCAGCAGATAACGGCCAACGTGTTGCCAGCTGGTATGTCGAGAATGAATCGGGCTCAACCTTGCAACGTCCCGAACTATTTCGCCTGCTGGATGATTGTGAAGCTGGCGACATTCTGTTGATTGAGCAGGTGGACCGCCTTTCGAGGTTGAATGATGCTGACTGGAAGAAGCTACGGGCAATCCTCGATACCAAAGGTGTGCTGGTGGTGGCCCTTGACCTGCCTACCTCTCACGCTGCCATGCAACCACCCCGTAATGGTGACGACTTCACAGGTCGCATGCTGGCCGCAATCAATTCTATGCTGATGGACATGTTGGCCGCTGTAGCTAGGAAGGACTACGACGACAGGCGCCGTCGTCAGGCTCAAGGCATTGAAAAGGCTAAGGCCATCAATGTGTACCAAGGCCGTCCAGTGGATGCGAAGCTGCACAATCGCATCAAAGACTGCCTCTCCAGTGGCATGTCTCTTCGCAAAACAGCTACTACTGTTGGATGTGCTTTGAGTACGGTCCAGCGTGTAGCTAAAGCCTGACTGTAACGCCTCCCAGAGCCCGCCTTGAGCGGGCTTCGTTGCATTTGATATCAAGTGACAGCACGCGGCTCAATGCCTGCCAGAAGTGAGCCCAGCGGCGCCCAGTCATACTGTTATTTGTATCTTAAGACGGCTTACCAAGCCCACTGTCGCAGGTTGTTGAGCCGCCCCCGCAACTGTCTGGAATTCCGCCCAGCCACACTCAAACCACCCTTGACGGGCATCAAAAAATTCGGCGGGGCTTGGGTTCCAGCAGAAAAAGCCTTGGGCAGATCCTTCCACATGATTTCCCTACAGCAGCGCTGTAAGCATTGATTTAGAGCGGTTGTATATAACTACTTATTTACGGTTGTAATATACATAGGCACGTGGCGCGTCCGCTGCTGTTGCTCTACCCGAGAGCGGTAGCTCTCAAGTTGATCCGCCGTCGACGTTCCGTCGCAAATGAAGTTTTTGATAGCGACGCGCTATCAAGGTCAGGAATTTAATAGGCTTGAGCTGGTCCCAAAAAGGCTGATCGTATGGGCACAGTTGTGGATGGCATTCAAGTTGTTAACCCAGTTGAAACTGTATGTCATGATGGCACTTTGAACAGTCTAAGGAGCAGGGCGTGGAATTTTCGGACGAGTTTCTAGAAAACATCAATGAAGACCCTTTGGGCGTCGGGTTGTCGGTTTGTCGCACCGTAACAGGAAGATGTAAACCGACAAATGCGGAAAGCCATGGTCCACTCTTGCTAGAGGCGACTTTACTTTTAGGTTCGATGGTAAAGGGGGGGCTGCTGCAAACGCTTGCTACGCCACCAGTAATCAATAGCGGTAGCCTGCGCAGAGCATCTGATGCCTACTCGTATGTTGTGCAAATTCAACGGGAAATCGAAGCAATTCTGGCACGTGACAATGCCGTCCAATTACAGTCTGAGATGGAACAACGCTTCAATCGCCTTATAACTGGCACCTTTGGTTATGAGCTCACTGAAGGTGACCTCAATGAAGTGCAAGATTTGTTGAACCGTCTCCGTGACCTAGTCACAAAAAGTGAGGAGCTAACTGATAATCACAAGGAGCGTTTGCTAAAGCGTTTGGAAGAGGTTCAGCAAGAGCTTCACAAGAAGCTCTCCAAGCTAGATAAACTTTACTGCCTTGCCATCGAGGTTAGCGTAGTAGCGGGCACGATTGGCAAGAACGCAGAGCCTCTTGTAAAAGTCGCCAAAGCTCTTTTTGGTATATCTTATCGGACCCATGCCCACACAGAGGGGCTCCCATCTAGTACAACACCGCAACTGCTTGGAGACGATAGCGTCTCGAATCTGCTCGACTAGTCGAGAACTTTGCGGCAATGCTTTTCGCGTAAATGGTGTCTTCGCCACTATCTGTCATCAATATCCATTTTATATAGGCGACAGCTAGTGGCTAGGCATCGTGGGCAGCTTCCTGATGGCATCAAGCTTCTGTCTGGGTGATGAGCCCTTGCTGTATACATCGAACGTCACCGTTCCCGACTCATGACCAGCAATCTCCCTGATCAATCTGTCTGGTACATCTGCACGCACTAGCAGGGTGATGACCGTCGCACGGATCGAGTGGAATACGTGCGTACTGCCAAACCCTTGGGCCGTTTTCAATCTGCCAAACGCCTTGGACAGTGCATCTGACCGAATGCCGTATTTGTTCTTGCTTTCGGATGGTATTAAGAATCCATCGGCAGACGCGGCGGCAAGGCGAGCAACGAGCCTCTTTAGCTTGGGATGAATCGGAACCTGTCTGATTCCAGCGACAGTCTTTGAGTCCGTGATATCGAACATTGTCACGCCTTCGACAGTGATCACGTTCTCCGTGCGAAGCTGGCATAACTCCTCGATTCGTCCACCGCTGTAGGTTCCCAACAGGATCAAGTCTGCAAGTGTGCTTAGGCCCTGCTCCTTTGCCGCAGCATGAAGGGTGCCAATCTCCTCAATGGTGAAAGCTTTCCTTGCTGCTTCCTTTTTTGCCTTGCCCTTCATGGTGGGCAGGATGTGCTTTTCGAACGGGTTAACTTGGCCTTTATAGTTCTGTCGCCATTGCGGTTCATGCGTGCAAGCCCATTGCCAGAACTGACTACCAGCGAGCAGGTATTGCTGCTTGGTTTTGCTGCTGAGCGCCATACCTTGCAACCAAGTGCTAACTGCATCGAAGTCGAGAGGACTACCGGATTGTTGAAGGTGGTCCGATAGGCTCAACAGTTTCGCTTCCTGCTGGTTTACCGTCTTGAGTGCCACGTGATGTTCAAGGCGGTATGTGCGGAATGCTGCCAGACGTGTCTTGGTGATAGGGGAGCGAGCTTTGTAACTGGAAGGGTCTTTGATCAGGACTGCCAGTTCGTCCTTCTGGTCAGGGGTTAGGTTGTGACTTTCGGTAAGTCGTCTTCCCACAAACCCCTTGAACATGTCGGCCAGGTCATCCTCAAGTTTGATCATCCCCATTGGCTCACGCCTGCGGCGCTCAATCATCGCTTTAAGGGCTGCTACTACCTCCGGGTTTTCCATCGCATGCTTCACCGCTTCGGGATCAGGGACTGGCGGAGGTAGGATTCTCTCGCCGATTCTTTCTCGCTTGGCGCTAGTCGCCATTTGGTCAAGTTGCTCAACCATCATAGCTACGTTGTCTTGCCAGCCATCCGGCAACTGTTTGCCTTGCCGTGCGATTTTTATCTGACTTTTCCAAGCGTGAAGGATAGGCAGTCGACGGTATAGGGCCTCTTCTCTCGATCCCGTTTTCAACGATTGGGATAGCACCCGGCGACCGCCAAATGCTTCCCGCACGTCCTTGGGAACGTCCAGCCTTACGTGGTATGTCCCGCCTTGGAGTTCTAGGTTGTTTGCCTTTGCCATGATCACCTGCCAGCGGCCAATTCTACGTAAAGATTCTACGTAGACTCACATGGAAAGCCTTGTGGTACAATGATTGCTGGGGTTTTTCGTGGTGTGTGGTGAGTCCCTATCTCTCCGCCATTATTGAAAAATGAAAAACCCCCGATAACTTCAATGTTGTCGGGGGTTTTTTGCTTTCAGTCAGAAACTGCATAATGAATTCTGCTACGGTCTTCGTTAATTGGCGCTTCGGACATCGGTCATGAATTTTAAAAAAGTACTGGCGCATTTGCAGGCTGAAGTTCCCGAGCTATTGGCTGTGTATGTGTTCGGTAGCCAAGTGACGGGTGAGGCAGGTAGTGAGAGTGATCTGGATGTTGCGGTCCTTTCTGCGGGAGTGGTCGAGCCTTTATTGCTATGGCAGCTTTCTGGGGAGTTGGCCGATATCGTTGGAGTTCCCGTCGACTTGCTTGATTTGCGCGCAGCCTCAACGGTAATGCAATACCAAGTATTGACCACTGGGCGTCGGCTCTGGTCCGGGAACGTCCAGGCGGGTCTATTCGAGAGCTACGTCCTGAGCGAAAAAACCGCGCTGGACACGGCAAGGGCTGAGTTGTTGGCGGATATCCAGAAGGAAGGGAAAGTTTATGGTCGATGATGTTCTCATCAATAAAGCAGCCAGCATTGAGCGGTGCGTTGCTCGCGCCCGTCAGGAATACGATAAGGATCCCACCAGCTTCGCCACAGATTTCACGCGCCAGGATGCGGCGATTTTTAATATTCAGCGTGCCTGTGAGGCAGCGCTGGACATGGGTCAACACTTGATTCGTCGTGAGCGCCTGGGTGTTCCACAAGGAGCTCGTGACGTGTTTGAGTTGTTATGTCAGGGCGGTTGGGTCAATCCTGCGTTGCTGACCAACCTGAAGAACATGGTCGGGTTCCGTAACATTGCTGTTCACGAGTACCAGACGCTTCAATTGCCGATTACTGTAGCGATCATTACAAAACACCTGGATGAGTTTCTAGCATTTAGTTCGCATATTTTGACCAAGGATGCGGGGTTGGAAAATAAACAAGTCTAATCTGTAAATTTTCCATCCCTCTGAATAAGTTTTCCTGCTGCGGTGTTCACCACACAGACCACTCAGGAAACGCCCATGAACAATCCCGCCGACCGCTACGACCGCCTGACCCGCACCTTCCACTGGCTGACCGCCGCCCTGGTGATCTTCATGTTCGCCAGCGCCCACGTCTGGGAAAACCTGGAAAAAGGCACGCCACTGCGCAAGGGCCTGCAATCGGTCCATATCTCCCTGGGCATCGCCATGGCGGTGCTGATCGCTGCACGTATCCTCTGGCGTGTGTTCGGCGGCAATCACCCAAAGGCCGACAATCACCCTGCGCTTAACGTGGCCGCCAAAATCGCCCACGGCTGTCTATACCTGTTGTTACTGACGCAGGTGACCCTGGGCTTCCTGTTCCGCTGGGCCCAGGGCGAGCCCTTCAACTTTTTCGGACTGTTCCCGGTGCCAGCGCCTTTTGTGATTGATCACGAATTGCGTGGCACCCTGGGCGGCCTGCACAACAATGTCGCCTGGGCGATCATCGTACTCGCCGGGCTGCATGCCTGCGCCGCGCTGTGGCATCACTACATCCAGCGCGACAGCACGTTGCGCCGCATGCTGCCGGCCCCTCGTGGCGATCTTCCCTACTGAGTTTGCTGCTGTACTTTCCCTATCGTTACGGAGCATGAATGCCATGAAGAATCGTCCCGAGCACGCCGTTGGTTACCGCACCGCTTTGTTCTTTGGCGCCTGTATGGCCGCCGCGCTATTGGCCGGCCAGGCCCATGCCTCCGGTGACGAATCGGCGCCGCCCAAGCCCAACTGCCCCAAAGGCCAGGTCTGGGATACCAAGACCGGCAAGTGCGTGCTGCAAACCAGCAAGGCCACGTCGGACGCCGACCGCACCGACTACGCCTACCGCCTGGCCAAGGACGGGCGTTACGAAGAAGCCCTGTCACTGCTCGACACCCTGCAAAACCCGAACACCGCCAAGGCCCTGAACTACCGCGGCTACGCCACCCGCAAACTGGGGCGCACCGATGAAGGCATCAGCTACTACCTGAAGTCCGTGGCACTGGACCCCAACTACGCACAAGTCCGTGAGTACCTGGGGGAGGCCTACGTCATCAAGGGCCGTGTGGACCTGGCCCAGGAGCAACTGGTGAAGATCAAGGCGTTGTGCAGCACCACCTGCGAAGAGTACGAAGACCTGGCTGAAGCCATCGCCGCCGCGCCTCAGGCTTGAACCTGTGAGCGAACAGTCGGGAGATTGCCATCACCACAGACGCTGAGTTGCGCCGAGAGTTGAGCCAGCTGTTGCCACGTTTATGGCGATACGGGCTGGTGCTGTCGCGACAAAAGCATGTGGCTGATGACCTGGTGCAAGCCACCTGCGTGCGGGCGTTGGAGCGTGCAGGCCAGTTCGTGGCTGGCACGCGGCTGGACCGCTGGTTGCTGACGATCATGCATTCGATCTGGCTTAACGAATTGCGCGCCCAGCGAGTACGGCAAGGGCAGGGGTTTGTCGACGCCGAGCAGGCGTTGTCGTTCGACGGTGAAGCCCTGGCTCAGGACCAGGTCCTTGCCGCACAGGTGATCAAGCGCGTCAATGCATTGCCCGAAGCGCAGCGGGAGACTGTTTTTCTGGCCTACGTCGAAGGCCTCTCATACAAGGAAATTGCCGAAGTCCTGCATATTCCCGTAGGAACGGTGATGAGCCGGTTGGCCGCTGCACGCATGAAGCTGGCTGAAACTGCGCACTCAAGCGGCTTGTTGGATAAATCGAGCGGAGAACGACGATGACTCAAAATACACCACCGTCGGATGAACTGCTGGTGGCTTACCTGGACGGTGAGTTAGACCCTCGGCAGCGTCAGGTTATCGATAACCTGCTGGGGATCGATCCTGCCGTGACCGCCCGCTTGGAGCTGCTCAAGCGCGGCCACTTGCCGTTCAAATCAGCCTTCGATTCGGTTCTCGATCAAGCCCCTACAGAGCGTTTGCAGGTGATGCTCGATGCCTTGCCGCCGGCACAAACACCCACCCTGAGTCGACGCAAATTTCTCGCGGTAGCAGCAAGCTTTGCGGTGGCCGGTGTGGTCGCTGATCGATTGTTCATGACCTGGCCCCGGCCTGAGCCCGGTTCGGGCTGGCGTGCCTCGGTTGCCGAATACATGGCGCTGTATACGCCCCAGACCCTGGAAAACCTCAGCGCCGATCCCGACTCCCATATCGCCCAGCTGAGTTCGGTCGGGACCCAGCTCGGCCTGCCGTTGAACCCGGATGCAGTACACCTGCCTGGCGCCGAATTTCGCCGCGCACAAATCCTTGATTATGACGGCGTACTAATCGGCCAACTGACCTACCTCGACGCGCGCCACGGCCCGCTGGCGCTGTGCATTACGGCGGCGAAAAAAGGTGTGGTGGCCATGGCCACCGAACAGCGCCGGGGCATGAACGTGGTGTTTTGGTCCAGCCCGTCCCATGCGTTCATGTTGATTGGCAGAAACCCGTTCGAGGATTTGCAGATCATGGCGCGCAGTGCCGAGAAGGCTTTGTCGGCATAGCGTCAATGAGACGATGAGGGCGTCTGCAACGCCCGCCACCGAGCCGGCGTCGTCCCCTCCCAGGAACGAAACGCACGATAAAACGAGTTGGTATCTTCATAGCCCACCAGGCACGCGATCTCGTCTATCTCAATCGACGGCTCGGTGAGCAGATGCCGCACTACTTCCTGGCGGGTTTCCAGCATCAGTTGCCGAAAACTGGTGCCGGCCTCGGTAATGCGCCGTTGCAACGTGCGTTCGCTCATGCCCAGCTCCCGCGCTACCTCGACCATCTCGGGGCGGCCACTGGCCAGGAAGCGCTTGAGGGTGATCTTGACCTGATGGCTGATGCTGGCTGGTGTCGAGGCTTCGGCAAGCGCTGCCACCAGGCCCGGGTTCAGCATTTCGAGCATTTGCGGGTTGTAACCCGGAAAAGGTCGGTCCAGATCAGCGGCGTCCAGTATCAGCGCGTTGCGCCCGGCACCAAAACGCACGGAGCAACCGAAAAACTCGGCCAGTGCACGGCTGCCATCGTCCGGGCGAGCCAGTTCGACCTGCAGGGGAGTGATCTGCGTCCGTGCTCCCCGTCGCCCCAATTCAACAAACGTCGCAAACGCCGCATCCACCAGCAGCGCAGGCGGTAATTCTGGCGTGTGCAACCAGTCGATGGTCACCGTACAGGCACGGCCATCCTCGCAAACCAGCAGGCGCTCGGGTGTGCACAATTGCTTGAAGCGGGCGAGGCGGTGCAGGCCATCGCGATAATCCCGGGCGATAAAAGCGGCAAAGCTGGAGGGTGGAAGCGCGGTGATATCCAGCCGCGTCACCAGTAATATCCCGACAGCCGGATCAGGATTAAGTATGCGCACCGCCTCCCACAAGCGAAAGAACTCCAGCGTCGTCACCTGCCGCCGGTCTCGCCGCTCGCGGATATGCAGGGTCATGGGCAAGCGTGCCTGACGCAACACCACCGACGGCTCCAGCCCGACGCTCTGCAGCGCCAGCCAGAACACATCCGGTATGTTGAAACGGGGTTGGGTCACGTCAGGCATGCGCCACCTTTTTCAAAAGCGTGAGATTAATCCGAGGCTGACACGCTGAGGTCATGCCACTTCTTATCCGACTCGGCCAAGTCTGCCGCTGCCCGGGCGGCGTATTGCACGGCATCGCTGCCGATCAGCAAGCGTAGCGGGGCGTCTTTGTTCAGTGCCAGCTCCAGCACGATTTCGGCAACCCGGTCCGGACCCGTCGGCAGGATGCCGGGGGAGTTGAGCAATTCAACCAGGGCGCCGACCGTTTGTTGGTAGGGCTCACTGATGGCCGGAATCGTCATGGAACTGCCCGACCAGTCCGTGCGCATGCCGCCCGGCTCCAGCACGGTCACCTGGATGCCCAGTGGCGTGACTTCCTGTGCCAGTACTGTGGAAAATCCACCGACTGCCCATTTCGCACTCTGATACGCGGCCAGGCCGGCCATGCCGATGCGGCCACCCAACGACGATACCTGGAAGATATGCCCACGGCCCTGGGCGCGCAGCACCGGCACCACCGCCTTGCTCACGTGCACCACACCATAGAAGTTGGTGCTGATCTGCGCGGAAAAATCCTCCAGCGTCACATCTTCCACCGACGCCAGGTCACCGTAGCCGGCGTTATTGACCACCACATCCAGGCGACCAAAATGTTTCACCGCGGCATCCACCGCTTCCAGCACCTGCTGGTTATTGGTCACGTCCAGCGTGACCGGATAAATCGCCTCGCCGTATTCGGCCACCAGGTCATCCAACTGCTTGGGATTGCGCGCGGTGGCAACCACACGATCACCGGCGCGCAGGGCGGCTACGGTAATCGAGCGGCCGAGGCCGCGGGAACTGCCGGTGATAAACCATATCCTGGACATTCGAACACCTCTTCGTTTGAGACTGCGGGAGTAACTTGTGAACGAATGATGGTCGACGGGCCTCTCTCATACACTAGCAAGAGGCCGCCAAGTGACTTGCATATCACGCCATTTATTCTGCGGCCAACCGTGCCGACAGGCTTTCGATAAACACCGTCTCCGCCCGGCTCATCTTCTGCTCACGGTTCCACAGCAGGTGGATATCCACGTCGGTAATCCCTTCGTCTGGCGGCAAGCGCCAGAGCAACCCATGCTTCACATCCTCGGCCACCACATGAATCGGCAGGCAGCCCAGGCCAAACCCGGCAATCACCAGGCGCCGCACTTCCTCCAGGCTGGAGGACGACGCCACGATGCGCCCGCTGAAGCCCTGCTGGTCGCGAAAGATCGTCAACGGCGAGAGCATCCCGCCGATCTGGTCGCTGGTAAAACTCACGAAGTTCTCCGACTGCAAATCTCCCTCCGCCAGCCCGGTGCGTCCGAACAACGGGTGATGCCGCCCGCAAAAAAATGCATAACGCTGACGCAGGAACAGGTGCTGCTCCAGCCGTGGTTGCGGCCGGCGATTGAGGCTCAGGCCCAGCGTCGCGGTTTTCTCCAGCAGGGCGGCGACGATGTCAGAGCTGCGCATCACCTCAACGTCCAGGTCGACCCGGGGATGCTGGCGATGGAAGTCCGCCAGGAAGTCATCAAAGGTGTCCGAACTGATCCGGCTGATCATCAGCAACCGCACTTTGCCAAGCACCTCGTCGCCAGGCTTTTGCAGGGCGTTGCTCATCTGCGAGACCTGGCCATACATCTCGCCGGCGATCGCGAAAATCTGCTCGCCGGCTTCGGTCAGCACGAAGCGCGGGCCGCGCCGGGCGATCAACTGGCAGTCGAGCTGTTCTTCCAGGCGCTTGAGCGCCTGGCTGATGGCCGGCTGGGTGAGGTGCAGGCGGGCGGCGGCGCGACTGATGCTCAACTCCTGGCCGATCACCCGGAAGGTGCGCAACAGGTTCCAGTCCAGGCGGTCATTGAGCAGCGGATGAACATCGCGGCGATTTTCAGGCATGTCGACAGCTCGATAATAAGCAGGATTTATAATCGGAATAATAAATAGAAAATTGACTAATCATAGGGCCGAGACGAAAAATCACCCTCAACCAGCGCCATCAGAGCGCGTACGCCAGACCTTTCTCCTGCCAAAAAAATAACCAAAGGAGCCAGCCCCATGAAGCCTTCCGCTTCGCCGCAGCCGCGCCGTGCCGCGGCCGCCGCTTTCATCGGCACCATGATCGAGTGGTACGACTTTTACATCTACGCCACCGCCGCCGCGCTGGTGTTCGGTCAATTGTTCTTCCCTTCCGACGACAAACTGTTCAGCACCATGGCCGCGTTCGGCACCTTTGCCGTGGGCTTTTTCGCCCGGCCATTGGGCGGCATTGTGTTTGGGCATATCGGTGACCGTATCGGTCGCAAGAAATCCCTGGTGATCACGCTGGTGATGATGGGCGTGGTCACCGTATGTATCGGCCTGTTGCCGACCTACGCGCAGATCGGCGTCGCGGCGCCGGTGTTGCTGGTGCTGCTGCGCATCGTGCAGGGCATCGCCGTTGGCGGCGAGTGGGGCGGGGCGGTGCTGATGGCCGGCGAACATGCACCCAAAGGCCGTCGCAATTTCTTTGCCTCCTTTGCGCAACTGGGTAGCCCGGCGGGTTTGATCCTGTCGTTGCTGGCCTTCAGTGCGGTAACCCGTCTGCCGGAAGCCGACCTGCTCAGTTGGGGCTGGCGCGTGCCGTTCCTGGCCAGTGCCTTGTTGTTGATCGTCGGCCTGGCGATCCGCCTGGGCGTCAACGAATCCCCCGAGTTCTTGGAAGACAAAGCCAAGGCCGAAAAGGCCCGGACCATCACTCAGGATCAGGCCCCGGTGATCGAAGTGCTGAAAACGGCCTGGCGCCCGCTGCTGCTGTGCATCGGCGCCAACACCCTGGGGATTGCCGGGGTGTATTTCACCAACACCTTCATGATTGCCTACACCACCCAGCAACTTAACCTGCCGCGCTCGTTGATTCTGGAATGCCTGTTTGTCGTGGCCATCATCCAGTTCTGTGTCCAGCCGCTGGCGGCCTGGGTGGCGGAGAAGGTCGGTGCCACTCGTTTTCTGTGTGCGATGAGCGTGCTTGCGATGGCCTCGCCTTATCCGATGTTCGTGCTTGTCAGCAGCGGCCAGGCGCCATTGATCATCCTCGGCATCGCCCTGGCCGTGGTGTGCATGGCCTCGTTTTATGCGGTGATTGCAGGCTTCGTCAGCGGCTTGTTCGAAACCCGCGTGCGCTACACCGCCATCTCCCTGGCCTACCAAGTGTGCGGCGCACTGGCCGGTGGCCTCACGCCGTTGATCGGCACCTGGCTGGCCCATGAATACCAGGGCCAGTGGTGGCCGATGGCTGTGTTCTACAGCGCGATCGCGGCGGTTTCGCTGCTGTGCGTACTTGCGTTGTCCCGGCGTCACGCCACCGCCCACCGTCTTGAAATGGCTTGAAGCGTTTGATTGGAGAATGTGTATGTTGAAGATTAATGGCGAGCGCCTGTGGGCCAGCCTGATGGCCATGGCCGAAATCGGCGCCACGGCCCGCGGTGGCAGTTGCCGCCTGGCGTTGAGCGCCGAAGACCAGGCGGGCCGCGCACTGTTCAGCCGCTGGTGTGAAGAGGCCGGGCTGACCCTGAGCGTCGATGCCATCGGCAACCTGTTCGCCCGCCGGGCTGGCACCGACCCTGAAGCTGCGCCGGTGATGATGGGCAGCCACCTCGACACCCAGCCGGAAGGCGGGCGTTTTGATGGCGTCTATGGTGTGCTGGCCGGACTGGAAGTGATCCGCAGCCTCGACGACCACGGCATCAAGACCCGCAAACCGCTGGAAATCGCGGTGTGGACCAACGAGGAGGGCGCCCGGTTTACCCCGGCCATGCTCGGCTCGGCCGTGTTCACCGGCACCTTGGCGTTGGATAACGCGCTGGCCACCCGGGATGTCGCCGGTGTCAGCGTGGCGGATGCGTTGCGCAGCACCGGCTACAACGGCGAGCGCCCCTTGGGTGGCGCGGTGGATGCGTATTTTGAAGCGCACATCGAGCAAGGTCCTATTCTGGAAGACAACGCCAAGAGCATTGGCGTGGTCACCGGTGGGCAGGCGATTCGCTGGCTCGACGTGCGCGTGGAAGGCATGGCCGCCCATGCCGGGACCACGCCGATGCCACTGCGCAAGGACGCCTTGTACGGCGCCGCGAAGATGATCCAGTCGCTGGAAAACCTGGGGGCTGATTTTGCGCCTGAGGGCCTCACGACCGTGGGTGAATTGAGCATCGCCAAGTCGTCGCGCAACACCATTCCCGGCTTGCTGAATTTTACCGTCGACCTGCGTCATCACCGCGACGCCGACATAGAAGCCATGGAGCAACAGGTGCGTGCCCGCTTGCAGGACATCGCCGCCCAACGTGGTCTGAGCGTCACCGTCAGCCCGCACTGGATCAGCCCGGCGACACCGTTTGATGCCGAGTGTGTCGCCTGTGTGCAGTCCGCCGTGGATGCGTTGGGTTATGCCCAGCAATCGATTGTCAGCGGTGCTGGCCATGACGCCATCCACCTGGCGCGGTTCTGCCCCACGGCGATGGTGTTCATTCCGTGCGTGGGAGGCTTGAGTCATAACGAAGCCGAAGATGTGCTGCCCGAGGATGTTCGCCAGGGCACCGATGTATTGCTCAATGCCGTGTTGAAACGTGCCGGCCAGGCTAATTAACGAAACATTTCTGCAAGGTTGAACACGATCAAAATGTAGGAGCTGGCTTGCCTGCGATAGCGGTGGTTCAGGCAACAAATTTGTATCTGAGCCACCGCAATCGCAGGCAAGCCAGCTCCTACAGGTCCGGTGTTCAACCGCAGATGTGTGCCCATCAGGAGAAATCCCATGCGTACTTATTTCCACCCCGAACAACTCCTGCACCATCCTCGCAGCTACTACTCCCGTGGCCAGATGCGTACCCCGCAGGAAGTCCCGGAGCGCGCCCGCAATCTGCTGCTGGCCGCGCAAAACCTGGGCTTCGACATCCAGCAACCCCACGACCACGGCCTTGATCCACTGCTGGCTGTGCACGGTGCGGCCTACCTGGCCTTCCTCCAGGAAGCCCACCAGCGCTGGAAAGAAATCCCCGAAGACTGGGGCGACGAAGTCATGTCCAACATCTTCGTGCGCGAGCCCAACGCCCTGCGCGGCATCCTTGCCCAGGCGGCGCGCTACCTCGCCGACGGCAGTTGCCCGATTGGCGAACTCACCTGGCGCTCGGCCTATTGGTCCGCCCAAAGCGCCGTCGCTGCCGCCCGGGACATCCTCGACGGCGCACCCGCGGCCTACGCGCTGTGCCGCCCGCCAGGCCACCACGCGCGTTTTGATGCAGCCGGTGGGTTCTGCTATATCAACAACGCGGCGGTTGCGGCGCAGGCGTTGCGCGCTGGCTTCGAGCGCGTCGCCGTGCTCGACACCGACATGCACCATGGGCAAGGCATCCAGGAGATTTTCTACGAGCGTGATGACGTGCTGTACGTGTCGATTCATGGCGACCCGACCAACTTCTATCCGGGGGTTGCAGGCTTTGCGGAGGAGCGCGGCGCAGCCAAGGGGGAAGGCTTCAACCTCAACCTGCCGATGGCGCATGGCGCGAGTGAGGCGGTGTTTTTCCAAAAGCTGGAACTGGCATTGAAGGCAGTGAAGGACTTCTCGGCGGACGTGCTGGTGTTGTCGCTGGGGTTCGATATCTACGAGCTGGATCCGCAAAGCAAAGTGGCGGTGACGCGGGAAGGATTTGCGCGGCTGGGGGAGTGCATTCGTGGATTGGGGTTGCCGTGTGTGATCGTGCAGGAGGGCGGGTATCACCTGGAAACGCTGGACAGTAATGCTCAGGCGTTTTTTGCAAGTGCGCAGGCGTGGTCGATGTAACCCGCTGAATAAAGCGCCCCGGACTGCCTTGGAAATACATTCAAGGCGCGTCCGACCCGTGGGCCTTTTACGTCGATAATTTATATCTCTTAACTTCTGGTCGACACCCCTAAAGTCCCGCCCTGACTGGCCGAAACTCTGTCATACGATGTCGTATGCCCATAATGAGAACAATCGCCATGTCGCTCCGCAGCCTGTCCATCGCCCGCCGTGCGGGTCTCGGTTTTGCCTTGATTGCCTTGCTCGTGGCGCTGTTGGGGTTCTTTGCGCTCTCGAACATGGCAAGCATCCGCGAAAGCGCCGTGCAGGTTGAAAGTGGCCTGGTGCCGAAAATGCGCCTGGTCTCGGATATCCGCGAAATCATGCTGCGCATCCGCACTATTTCCCTGCGCATGGCCCTTGATCCCAATCCCGCGAGCCTCTCGCAATACCGCAGCCAGATGGACACCCGCAGCCAGGATCTGACGAAGAAACTGGCCGACCTGAATGCGGTGATTGATACCCCCGAGGTACGCAATCTTTATGATCAGTTCCAGGTCTCCCTGCGTCAGTATCAGCAAGGTCTCACTCAGTCATTCATCCTCGCCGACAAGCAGCAGACCGCCGAGCTGAACAAGTTGCTGCTGGTGGACATGAAGACCGTGGTCGACGGTTCCGGCAATCAGCTCAATGCCCTGGCCGACTATTACAACGCCCAGATAAACCTGCAGGGCCAGACGGCCGAGTTGCAGTACAGCCGCTCGCGCACGATGGTCTTCGGCTTCGTGCTGCTGGCCGCGTTGAGCACCGTGGCCTTGGCCTGGTTGCTGACGCGTAGCATTGTCGGCCCGCTCAGCCACGCGGTGCGCGTCGCAGAAAACGTCGCCCAAGGCGACCTGACGCAAACCGTTGAAGTGACCGGCGATGACGAAGTGACGCGCCTGCTGGTGGCGTTGCAGACCATGCAAGGCAGCCTGCGCAGTACCTTGCAGCTGATTCGCCAGTCGGCCGGGCAGATGGCCGCGTCGGCCACCGACCTCAACGGCATCACCGACCAGAGCAGCCGCAGCCTGCAAAAGCAGACCGCTGAAATCGAGCAAGCCGCCACCGCGGTCAACGAGATGACCTCGGCCGCCGATGAGGTGGCACGTAATGCAGTCTCCACTTCCGAATCCACCCGGCTCTCCAATGAAACGGCCCGTGACGGCCAGCAGCGCGTCGGCGAAACCGTCAGTGCGATTCAGGCGTTGAGTACCAACATCGGTGAAACCTCGAGCCTGGTGCAAAACCTCGCCGATCAATCGCGGGACATCGGCAAGGTGCTCGATGTGATTCGCTCCATCGCCGAGCAGACCAACCTGTTGGCCCTGAACGCCGCCATCGAGGCGGCGCGTGCCGGTGAGTCCGGACGTGGCTTTGCCGTGGTGGCCGACGAAGTGCGTGCGCTGGCCCATCGCACCCAGCAATCGACCCTGGAAATCGACCAGATGGTCACCGCGATGCGCAGTGGCTCCAGCGAGGCACTGACCTCAATGCAATCGAGCACCCAGCGGGCCAGCGAAACCTTGATCCTGGCCGAAGGCGCCGGTGGAGCCTTGAGCCAGATCACCGACTCCATCGACCAGATTCACCAGCGCAACCTGGTCATCGCCAGCGCCGCCGAGGAGCAGGCCCAGGTGGCCAAGGAAGTGGACCGCAACATCGTCAATATTCGTGACCTGTCTGCGCACTCGTCTTCGGGAGCGGGGCAGATCAACGGGTCGAGCCAAGAGCTGGCGCGCTTGGCCGTGTCGCTCAATGAGGCGGTGGCGCGGTTTCAGCTGTAACCGGGTCTAGTCGTGCCACGGATGGCACCAGCTCCAGGATCCGGTCACGACCCCCTTCGGCCACCAGGTACGTTCCCTTCGTCGTACGCACAATCGACTGTGGCGCCTTCAGGAAAGACAGAATCGTCTGCTGGCGTCCTTGCTTGTCGATCAACAACAAACGCGCGCGGTGGGTGGAATCCTCGTTGATCCATAACCCGCGTTCATCGCACATCAGGAAGGTGGGTTTGTTCAATTGGCTCAGTACCACTGGATCGCTACCGTCCTCGGTTAATTCGCGGACCACACCCTTCTTCTTTTCCGTGTAGAGCATGCGCCCATCGGTACAGCGAACGATCGACTCGCCTTCGCTGAGTTGGTCACGCACGACGCTCAAGGTCTTGTCGCTCCAGCGATAGCGCAGTATGCGGGCAGCTACCTTGCGGTCTTCGATGGCGTAAAGGAACTCGCCGTCGTCCCACAGCCCTTGCACGCTGTCGCCCTTGAACAGCTCGGTAACGACGCCGTCCTTGAGGAAACTGACCGGCGCGCCGTCCACTTCCTGGCTGAATACCCAACCGCCTTGAGTGGCGACCATCCCATCCGGTTTGGATAAATTTCCTACCACCTGTTCGCGTTTTCCGTCGGGCAAGATGCGCACGATACTGCCAAGGCTGTTGCTCAATTCCTGGCTGACCATCAGCGAACCGTCAAGCATTGGCATCAGCGACGCAGCCTTTTCCACATTGCGGTGGATCACTTGCACACTCCAGTTATTGGCAGCGCTGACCGGATAGAAACTTTGCCAGGCGAAGAAGCTCAGGGTGGCAAGGCAGAGCAACCCCAGTAGCCACAGACCCAGAAGAAGCGCGCGATAGAGAGGCGCTGGGTTGGAAGTCCTTTTTATTGTGTTATCCATTGAGTGCGCTGCCGGTAGGTAGTCGTGAATAGAAAAGATCTGAATATAAATTAATTGTCGTGGTCACCTGCAAGAGGGCTGCATATCGTGCCCCACCTGAAACGTCTCTGGGAATCACCTGATCCCTCTGGCAAGCCACTGGCGGTATAGCTTACGGGCGACTTCCATTCGCGCGATAAGGATAACCAGCCAGATCATCCCGCCCATCGAGAGCAAGGCGAACCACAGCAGGAGCCCGCGCTGTTCGCTCAAACCGTCGCGCACGTATTTACTGTAGTTTTTATCGATAAAAAATGAGCAGATGACGTCGAGCTTTTCTTCTGGCAGACCGGGAAGGATGAAGGCTTGCAGAGACCCTGATGACCGACATTGCTCAACAGTGAGCCTTGCGTCGGACCATATCCCGAACTTCACGTTTTCTTCGGAGAGGTAGAATGATGGCGACTCCGGAGAGTTTTTCAGTGACACCATCAAATACCCGGATTCAATCAAAGGTGGAGTGATCGCTACGCCTGCCAGCAGCACGATGGCCAACAAGAAACAGCAATTGGTCCTCCATTGCGCGAACCTTCTGGTGATGAAGCTCAAGGCAGTGAAGTCGCTCCAGTCAATGTAGCGCTTCACTCGACCGAAATCGCGTGGGGTGAATCCATTGTTGTACATCCACTCTTCAGCCGAGTCTGCATCCTGCAAGGTGTTTGCAGGAATGTTGAACTCATAGCGGTAGTACTCCAGCTCACGGAGGTCCTTGCGCATGCGTTCGAAACGTTCGGTTTCGAAGTGCGGCTGCCCACCAAAAAAACGCCAAATCCAGTCGCGCAGAAACAACAGAGAGCCGGAGCGTCGGTAGATGAAACAAAGCAGCCACACAACGGCGAGTAGAGTAACGATGCCGCTGAATGCAGGGAAATTTTCAACATACCAAGTCAGCGGTGTGCTTTTGGAGATTGGGGCGGTCATGGCTTAATCCTTAGTCATAACGAGTCGAACGCGCGATTCTAGGCAAACTGGGCAGAGGTGTCTTTGCTTCAGGAAAAACAGGAAGAAGCTGACTTGCACGTAGGAAGCCGGACAGCATCAAGAGGTCATTGAACTGAAACGCTTATACGGTGTGCAGATTCACGTAGACCTGCTGATCAAGGGTTTTGACGGTGCCAGCGAGCGTGTGAAGCTTGATGCCAGTTTTGCGATAATTGACGCCCTAATACCCGAGACCTATGATCAAGCCCAGCTCACTGAGCTGTTAGCAGAGGCAGGATTTTTGTATACGGCAGATACCGGAAAAACCCAGCCTGTTGCTGGGTTTTTTGCATCTGAGCGTTTTTCTCCCGCGACTACCCAACGGCCCACTCGATGATCATCAACTTCGACCTCAACGACCTCCAGGCCTTTCGCGCCGTCGTAGACAAGGGCAGTTTCCGTGCGGCGGCCGAAGCCATCCGTATCTCCCAGCCGGCCCTCAGCCGGCGTATCGAGAAGCTCGAATCCGCCCTCGACGTCAAACTCTTCGAACGCACCACGCGCCGGGTCAGCCTGACCATGGTCGGCCGCGCGTTCCTGCCGCAAGTCGAGCGCATGCTCGATGACCTGGACATCGCCCTGATGGGCATCAGCAACGTCGCCTCGACTCGCATGGGCAATGTCACCATCGCCTGTGTGCCGTCCACCGCGTACTACTTCATGCCCCACGTGATCTCCGAATTCCACAAGCTCTATCCGAAGATTCGCCTGCGGGTCCTGGACGCGAGTGCGGGCGAGGTGTGTGCGGCGGTGGAAAGTGGCGAGGCGGATTTCGGCGTGAGTTTCAGCGGCAGCCTGGCAGACGGGGTGGAGTTCGAGCTGCTGTTGCAGGAGCGTTATGTACTGGCCTGTCGCCGGGAGCATCCGCTGGCGGACCGCGCCAGTGTGACGTGGGCCGAGGCGTACGAGCACGACTACATCACCGTGGACAAGACCTCAGGCAACCGCTTCCTGCTGGACCAGGCCCTGCGCGGCGTGCGGGTGAAGAAACCAAGCATCTGCGAAACCCATCACGTGACGACCATGATCGGGCTGGTGGAGGCGGGGCTTGGGGTGGCGATGGTGCCGTCGATTGCGATGCCGGGCGGCGAACATCCGATTCTGACGAGCGTGCCGCTGGTGGAGCCGGAGGTGGTGCGCAACGTGGGGTTGATCAAGCGCCGCGGGCGTACGTTGACGCCGGCGGCACTGGAACTGGAGCGGTTGACGCGGGAGATGCCGTTCCGGTCAGTGTGAGACCGAATCCAGGCCGGTGGATTGCACCACGGGTTGCGCCTGGGGCGAGGCGAGGAATTGCAGGAGCTTTTTCGCCTGCGCCGGGTGCTGCGCATTTACCGGAATGCCGGCGGCAAAACGGGTGACGGACTGCACGTCTTCAGGGATCTTTCCGACGTAGGTCACGCCTGGAATTGGCAGCAGTTCGGACACCTGTTGCAAGCCCACTTCGTAATCACCCTTGGCCACCTGTGAGGCCACCGGGATGCGTTCGATCATGGTGCCCTTGGACGGCATGCCGAGCTTCTTGAACAGTTCCTTTTCGACGTAGACGCCGCTGGCGCTGTCCGAGTACGCGACGGATTTGGCGTTGGTCAGTACCGTCTTCAGTTCGGCATCGGTGGCAATCGAGGGCTTGGCCGCGCCTTCCTTGACCACCAGGCCGATGCGCGAGTCCGCCAGTTCAACCCGGGACGCTTTGTCGACCTTGCCTTGCTTGATCAGCTCATCCAGGGCGTAGCCGACCATGATCACCACGTCGGCGTGTTCGCCACGGGCCAGGCGGTTGGGAATCGCTTCCGGCGCCTTGCCCATCGACGGGCCGAGGATGGTGTCGAGGGTGTCGCCGCTCTGGGTGGCGTATTGCGCACCCAGCACCTTGTAGGCAGCGGTGAAGCCGCCGGAGGTCATGACTTTCAGCTCTTCGGCGTGGGCGACCATCGCCAGGGAACCGATCGCCAGTACCGCCAGTGTTTTCAGCATGGGGTTCATCAGTGCGACTCCTCAGGCAACTTGCAGACGGGCGCTGGCGCGGCGATACAGCGCGAACGTCGCGCACAGGGCGCACAGCGCGGCGAACATCAGCCAGTAGGCGGGCGATGCCTTGTCGCCCGTCTCGTGGATGAACCAGGTGGAAATCGCCGGGGTAAAACCGCCGAAGATCGCGGTCGCCAGGCTATAGGCCAGGGAGAAGCCGGCCACACGCACTTCCACCGGCATGATCTCGGTCAGGGCCGGGATCATGGCACCGTTGTACATGCCGTAGAGGAAGGAGAACCACAGCAGGGTTTCCAGCATGTGCGCGAAGCTTGGCGCATTGACCACGTAGGAAAGTGCCGGGTAAGCGGTCAGCACGGTCAAAGCAGTCATGGCGATCAGCACCGGCTTGCGGCCAAAACGGTCACTGAGGGTGCCACCGATGGGCAGCCAGATGAAGTTCGACACGGCCACCAGCAGGGTCACCAGCAGGGCGTCGGCGGTGGTCAGGTTGAGTACGGTTTTGCCGAAGGTGGGTGCGTACACGGCGATCAGGTAGAAGGCCGTGGTGGTCATCGCCACCATCATCATGCCGCCGATCACGATGGTCCAGTTCTTCACCAGGGTGGCCAGCACTTCGCGCATGGTCGGGCGATGCTTGCGGTTGGCGAACTCTTCGGTTTCCTGCAGGTTGCGGCGCAGGACGAAGATGAACGGGATGATCACGCAGCCGATGGCGAACGGAATGCGCCAGCCCCAATCGGCAACCACGGCTGGTTCCATCCACTGGTTCAGGCCATAACCCAGGGCGGCCGCGACCACGATGGAGATCTGCTGGCTACCCGATTGCCAGCTGGTATAGAAACCCTTGCGGCCCGGGGTGGCCATTTCGGCCAGGTACACCGACACGCCGCCCAGTTCGGCACCGGCCGAGAAACCTTGCAACAGCCGGCCCATCAGCACCAGCAGCGGTGCCCACAAACCAATGGTGTGATAGCCGGGCACCAGCACGATCAGCAGGGTGCCACTGGCCATGATCGCCAGGGTCACGATCAAGCCTTTGCGACGGCCCACATCATCGATGTACGCGCCGAGGATGATAGCCCCCAGCGGACGCATCAAAAAGCCCGCGCCGAACACGGCGAAGGTCATCATTAATGACGCAAATTCATTAGCGGCAGGGAAGAAGGCGGCGGCGATATAGGTGGCATAGAAACCGAACAGAAAGAAGTCGAACTGTTCGAGAAAGTTGCCGGAGGTGACGCGAAAGACCGCGCCGACTTTGGAGCGGGCAGAGTCAGGCCGTGAAGGGTTTTGCATTTTCTTGTGTCTCCAGCGTTCTTTTTAAAGTGCTTGTTTCGCTTAAGACCGCGGATAGTGGCTGACACATTTGGAAATGATAAGTGAGTTGTTTACATGTATTGATGCGTCGTGGTTATCAATTGCCGGATGCACACAAAACCGCTCCCTCATCTATGCTTGCCCAGTGTGTCCAATTCTTACGGATGGGAGGTGGGGATGAGCAACGAACAGAAGCAGCGCGAAGAGTTGGAGCAGGAGCGGGCGAGGAAGCTTCGCGAGGAAGAAAAGCCGCAGACCTGGAAGCATCCGGACGATGGCACCGAGCTGTCCGAGCGCGATCAGGAGCGCCCGCTCAGGCCTTGATGCAGGCATTTCATTGTGGCGAGGGAGCTTGCTGTGGCGAGGGAGCAAGCTCCCTCGCCACATTACGATTCACTGAATCGGCATTCCCAACTCCACCAGCGTGCCATCTGGGCACCGCACACTAGAAACAACCTTTGCGCCTCCCCACGCCGCCCTTGAAGTTCATCCCGCCCTGCGAAGCAGAGGGTGGTGTCGCCGGTATCCCGCTCGCCATAGATCCCTGATTAATACCGTCGACGGCGACTGAAGCCATACCGTCAACGGGAAACTATTTGACATATTTGATTTGTGATCACATATTGGAGCCATAAGAACGACAACACAGGTTTTGACTCATGACAGATGGCCCGCTACTCCTTCCGACCTTGCGCCAGGTGTCCCGCGATACCTTGCAAGACCAGGTCTATCGCCAGATCCGCGAAGCCTTGATGAGTGGTCGTTTCCAGCCCGGCCAGAAACTCACCATCCGCGGCCTTGCCGAAGCCCTCGGCTCCAGCCCCATGCCAGTGCGCGAAGCCCTCCAGCGCCTCAGCGCCGAAAACGCCTTTGAAGTCACCGAAACCTCCCGCCTGCGGGTACGCATGATGACGGTCGAACGCCTGCGGGAAATCCGCGATGCGCGGGTCGCCCTGGAAGGTTTGCTGGCAGAAAAGGCCGTATTGCTCCTGGAAAAAGCCGACCTCGACGAAATCTCCGACCTCTGCCAACAGATGCAACAGGCCGCCGACGAAGTCGACGTTTCCCGCTACCTGTGGACCAACTTCGCCTTTCACCGTCGGATCTATGCCGTCGCCCAGGCCGAATTGACCATGGCCGCCGTGGAAAACTTCTGGCTGCACATGGGCCCGTGTTTTGCCCTGGTCGCCCCCGATAAAGCTCACTTGCAACGCTCGATGGAGGCGCATACGCGCATCGTCGAAGCCCTGGCCGCCCGCGATGGCGCCGGTGCCCGCGCGGCCGTGACCGATGACATCATGCAGGCCGCCGATTCCCTGGCGCGCCTGCTCGTCAAGAACGACCGTTCGCGGTCGTCTGTTTCAGGAGGTAAACGTGCATGAGTGTCCTACAGCGGCTGCAGCCTTATCCTGGGTTACGTGTGTTGATTTCCGGCGGGGCTGCCGGCATCGGTGAAGTGTTGGCGGCGGCCTATCTGGAGGCGGGTGCCAAGGTGCATGTGTGTGATGTCAGCGAAGCGGCCCTGGCGGCGTTTCGCGACAAGTACCCGGGCACTGTCGCCACCCGTGCCGACGTGAGCGATGCCGCGCAGATCGAGGCGGTGTTCCAGGTGCAGCGCGAGCAATTCGGCGGGCTGGATGTGCTGGTCAACAACGCCGGGATTGCCGGGCCCACCGGCGGCATCGACGCCATCAGCGATGCCGAGTGGCAAGCCACGATCAATATCAACCTGACGGCGCAATACCGCTTTGCCCACCACGCGGTGCCGATGCTCAAGGAATCGTCCCACGGCCATCTGCTGCATATCGCCTCGGTCGCCGGGCGCCTCGGCTACGCCTGGCGCACGCCATATGCGGCGACCAAATGGGCCATCGTCGGCCTGATGAAATCCCTGGCCTCGGAGCTGGGCGAAAGCGACATCCGCGTCAACGCCTTGCTGCCCGGTATCGTTGAAGGCCCGCGCATGGACGGCGTGATCCGCGCCCGTGCCGAACAGGTCGGTGTGCCGGAAGCCGAGATGCGCCAGGAATACCTGAACAAGATCTCCCTCAAGCGCATGGTCACCGCCGAAGACGTCGCGGCCATGGCCTTGTTTCTCTGCTCGCCCGCCGCCCGCAATGTCACCGGCCAGGCGATCAGTGTCGACGGTAACGTCGAGTACCTGTAGGCCGCGTCAGCGTTTAGCCAGGGAAGAACACACAAGTTACACCCGGGATTTTTTTCATAAGAATAAAAGTCGGAGAATCGTCATGTCCAAAAATCGTCCTGTGATCATCACCTGCGCCGTCACCGGTGCCATCCATACGCCGTCGATGTCGCCGCATTTGCCGATCACCGCGCAGGAAATTGCCGACGCCGCCATCGGTGCCGCCGAAGCCGGCGCCGCCATTGTCCACCTGCATGCCCGTGATCCCATCGATGGCCGTCCCAGCCAGGACCCCGCGCTGTTCGCCGAATTCCTGCCGCACATCAAGGCCGCCAGCGACGTGGTGATCAATATCACCACCGGCGGCGCACCGACCATGGGCGTCGAAGAACGCCTGCAACCGGTGATCCAGTTCAAGCCGGAACTGGCCTCGCTGAACATGGGCTCGATGAACTTCGGCCTGTACGAAATGCTCAACCGCTTCACCGAGTTCAAGCATGACTGGGAGCGTCCGTACCTGGAAGAAAGCGACGACCGGATCTTTCGCAATACCTTCCGCGACATTACCCACATCCTCAATTCCTGCGCCGAGAACCGCACCCGTTTTGAAATCGAGTGCTACGACATCGGCCACCTGTACACCGCCGCCCATTTCCTGGAGCGCGGCCTGCTGAAACCACCGTTGTTTATCCAGTCGGTATTCGGTTTGCGCGGTGGCATCGGCGGGCACCCGGAAGACCTGGCCCATATGCGCCGCACCGCCGACCGCCTGTTTGGCGACGACTACGTGTGGTCGATCCTCGGCGCCGGCCGTGGGCAGATTCCGCTGGCCACCATGGGCCTGTCCATGGGCAGCAACGCCCGGGTCGGCCTGGAGGATTCGCTGTGGGATGGCCCGGGCAAACTGGCCGCGTCCAACGCCGACCAGGTACGGCGCATTCGCACAGTGATCGAAGCCCTCGGCCATCAGGTCGCCACGCCGGATGAAGCGCGGGAAATCCTCGGGCTCAAGGGGCGTGACCAGGTCAATTTCTAAGTGATAAACCGGCCGCGTCACGGCGCGGCCATGCCCATCCCGCACAACAACAAAAAAGGGGATAACACCATGCGTATCGAAGTGCTTGTGGACGTGAAGACCACCCTGGGCGAAGGCCCGGTGTGGGACGTCGAACAACAACGGTTGTACTGGATCGACAGCGCCGACGGCCGGATCCTGCGCTGCACCGAGGATGGGCGCGAATTGCGCGCCTGGGATGTGGGCCAGAAAATCGGCTCCATGGCCCTGCGCCATAGCGGCGAGCAAGCCATCGTCGCCCTGCAAAACGGCGTGCACCTCCTGGACCTCAACAGCGGCGAACTGGTCCTGGTGATCGACCCGGAACCCGCACTACCCAACAACCGCCTCAACGACGGCAAGGTCGACCGCCAGGGGCGCTATGTCTTCGGCTCCATGGACACCCTCGAAGACAGCGCCAGCGCCAAACTCTACCGCCTCGACGCGGACCTGAGCCTGCACACCCTGGACGAAGGCATCATCGTGTCCAACGGTCCGTGCTGGAGCCCGGCGGGCGATACGTTCTACTTTTGCGACACTTGGTCCGGCGAGATCTGGGCCTATGACTACGACCCAGCCAGCGGCGCGGTGAGCAATCGACGCACCTTCGCCAAGGTCGATACCAGCGGCGGTGGCGCTGCCGACGGCTGCACCGTGGATGCCGAAGGCTGCCTGTGGCAGGCGCTGGTCTACGCCGGAAAACTGGTGCGCTACACACCCGACGGCGAGGTCGACCGGATCATCCAGATGCCGGTGAAAAAGGTCACCAGCCTGACCTTTGGCGGGCCGAACCTGGACACCCTGTTTGTCACCTCCATGGCCAAGCCACCGTTGCCGCGTTTCCCGGCCGACGGTCAGCAGCGCGGGGCGCTTTTTGCGATCACCGGGCTGGGCGTGCAAGGAATAGCCGAGCGACGGTTCGCCAGCTAGCGCGTTTTTTTCAACAAGGCACTTTCCTTTCGCAACCTTGTGTCAGTGCGCGCCCTCGCGCGCCTGGAGAAACCCATGGCAACCTTGAAAAAAGCCTCGCTGCGCAGTATTCACCGGCACTCCTGGGTGTCGCTGCTGGTGTGCTGGATGATCTGGATCCTCAACGCCTACGACCGTGAGATCGTGCTGCGCCTGGGGCCGACCATCTCCAAGCATTTCGATTTGTCGGCCGACCAGTGGGGCACCATGGCCACGGTGATCATGCTCGCCCTGGCCCTGCTGGATATTCCCGGCTCGATGTGGAGTGACCGCTACGGCGGTGGCTGGAAGCGCGCACGGTTCCAGGTGCCGCTGGTGCTGGGCTACACGGCTATTTCGTTCCTCTCCGGGTTCAAGGCCCTGAGCGGCAACCTCGCGACCTTTATCGCGCTGCGGGTCGGCGTCAACCTCGGCGCAGGCTGGGGCGAGCCGGTGGGCGTGAGCAACACCGCCGAATGGTGGCCGGTGGAGCGTCGTGGTTTTGCCCTTGGCGCGCACCACACCGGTTACCCGATCGGCGCCATGCTCAGTGGCATCGTCGCCAGCTTTGTCATCAGCACCTTCGGTGAAGACAACTGGCGCTACGTGTTCTTCTTCGCGTTCGTGGTGGCGTTGCCGCTGATGATTTTCTGGGCGCGCTATTCCACCGCCGAACGCATCACCGCGCTGTACGTCGACATCGCCGCCAAGGGCATGACCCCGCCGGACAACGCACCGGCCAGCCAAGTGAAGGGCCACGCCTGGCGCACGTTTATCGCCACGTTGCGCAACCGCAATATCGCCCTGACGGCGGGTAATACGATGCTGACCCAAGTCGTGTACATGGGCGTCAACATCGTGCTGCCGGCGTACCTGTACAACATTGCCGGGCTGTCCCTGGCCGAGTCGGCGGGGATGAGCGTGGTGTTCACCTTGACCGGGATTCTCGGGCAACTGGTGTGGCCGTCGCTGTCGGACATCATTGGCCGGCGCGTCACCCTGATCATCTGCGGGGTGTGGATGGCGGCCAGTGTCGGTGCGTTCTACTTCGCCAATACCCTGACCCTGATCATCGTCGTGCAACTGCTGTTCGGCCTGGTGGCCAACGCAGTGTGGCCGATCTACTACGCGGTGGCCTGCGACTCGGCCGAGCCGTCGGCGACCTCCACCGCCAATGGCATCATCACCACCGCGATGTTTATCGGTGGCGGCCTGGCGCCGGTGCTGATGGGCAGCCTGATTGCCATGGGCGGCGGCTGGACCACCTTGCACGGCTACACGGTGTGCTTCTTCGTGATGGCCGGCTGCGCCCTGGGCGGGGCGCTGCTGCAACTGTTTTCCCATCGCCCGCCGGCGCTGGTTGCGCAACTCGAACCCTAGAACAACACCGATGCGTCCCCCAGCCGTTGCGCTGGCGGGGCGCCAAGAGGAATTGCCCGATGAAGACTGCCAACACCGCCCGTGAACCACGGGAGTTGAACAAACTGATGTTCGTCAAGCTGATGCCCTTGCTGATCATCGCCTACGTGCTGAGCTTCCTGGACCGCACCAACATCGCCTTGGCCAAGCACCACCTGGACGTTGACCTGGGAATTTCAGCAGCGGCCTATGGCCTGGGCGCCGGGCTGTTTTTCCTGACCTATGCGCTGTCGGAAATCCCCAGCAACCTGATCATGCACAAGGTCGGCGCGCGGTTCTGGATAGCCCGGATCATGGTGACCTGGGGCCTGATTTCGGCGGCCATGGCGTTCGTCCAGGGTGAGACCTCGTTCTATATCCTGCGCCTGCTGCTGGGCATTGCCGAAGCCGGCCTGTTTCCCGGGGTGATGCTGTACCTCACCTACTGGTTCAACCGCGAGCAACGGGCGCGGGCTACCGGGTATTTCCTGCTCGGCGTGTGTTTTGCCAACATCATCGGTGGCCCGGTGGGCGCGGCGTTGATGCGCATGGACGGGCTGCTCGGCTGGCACGGCTGGCAGTGGATGTTCCTGCTCGAAGGGCTGCCGGCAGTCGCGTTTGCCTGGGTGGTGTGGTGCAAGTTGCCGGACCGTCCGAGCAAGGCGCCATGGCTCTCGGCCGCAGAGGCGCGCGGGATTGAACAGCGCATCGCGATGGAGACCGAAGAGGGCGCAGGCGAGGGCGGGCATTCCCTGAAGAACTGGCTGACACCGCAGATCCTGCTGGCGATCTTTGTGTATTTTTGCCATCAGATCACCATCTACACCGTGATCTTTTTCCTGCCGAGCATCATCAGCAAATACGGTGAATTGAGCACCATGAGCGTCGGCTTGCTGACCTCATTGCCGTGGATTGCCGCAGCGGCCGGCGCTGTGTTGCTGCCGCGCTTTGCGACCACGCCCACCCGTGCCCGGCGGCTGTTGATTACCGGTTTGCTGACCATGGCGTTGGGGCTGGGGATTGCCTCGGTGTCGGGGCCGGTGTTCAGCCTGCTGGGCTTTTGTGTGTCGGCGGTGATGTTCTTTGTGGTGCAGTCGATCATCTTTCTCTACCCGGCCTCGCGCCTCAAGGGCGTGGCGCTGGCGGGCGGGCTGGGCTTCGTCAATGCCTGCGGATTGCTCGGCGGGTTTGTCGGGCCGTCGGTGATGGGCGCGATCGAGATGAGCACCGGCAATGCCACGAATGGCTTGAAAGTGATTGCCGTGGTGCTGGTGGTGGCCGCGTTGGCCGCCTTGCGTTTGCGTCAGGGGCAGGAGCAGGAGCCCGGTCACACCAGCAACGAGGTAGGAAACCCCGAAGCCAGCACCAGGTAAGCCACGACTGCCGCCAGGCACAAACCGACAAATACCCGTAACAGTGTCCTGGCGGTGGGATGAGCGATGAATTTGATGGCCCAGAGCAAAATCCCGGCAACCAGGACGCTCAAGGCAGAAATGACCAGCACGATGGTGTTCTCGCAAGCCTTGGAAGCTGCTTTATAGTCCCAAAGGCCCGTGTTGAACAGTGTGCGCATAGACGCAGGGCCCCGGGTGTTTCTAAACTGCGACTTATCCAGGGCAGTGGGGCGGTCGCCGATGAATCGCAATGAATTACGCAAGGCCGACATCAATTTGATGGTGGTCTTTGAAACCTTGATGCTCGAACGCAACGTGACCCGGGTGGCGGAGAAGCTGTTTCTCGGGCAACCCACCATCAGTTCGGCCCTCAACCGCCTGCGTACGTTGTTCAATGACCCGCTGTTCATTCGTGTCGGCCATCGGATGGAACCTACCGCGCGGGCCGAGGAAATCATCAAGCACCTGTCGCCGGCCCTCGACTCCTTGTCGTCGGCCCTGAGCCTGACCCACGATTTCGACCCGTCCATCAGCACCATGACCTTTCGCATCGGCCTGTCCGATGACGTCGAGTTCGGCCTGCTGCCGCCGCTGCTGCGCGCCTTGCGCCAGGAAGCGCCGCAGGTGGTGTTCGTGGTGCAGCATGTGGATTACTGGCGCATCCCGGACCTGCTGGGTTCCGGGGATATCACCGTCGGCATCACCCAGACCCGCGGCCTGCCGGCCAATGCCAAGCGCAAATTATTGCGGCATATCCGCCCGTGCCTGCTGCGGGCGGACGCCTCGGACAAACCCCTGACCCTCGACGAATATTGCGCACGGCCCCATGTGCTGGTGTCCCACACCGCCAACGTGTCCGGGTTTGCCGATGAGTGGCTGGCGGAAATCGGTCGCAAGCGCCACGTGGTGCTCTCGGTGCCGCAATACAGCGCATTGCCGGCGCTGCTCGCCGGCACCGACATGATCGCCAGCCTGCCGGACTACACCGCCCAGGCCATGGCCGCCGGAGGCAATCTGTTCTGTGAACCGTTCCCGTTCGAAACCCCGACCCTGGACTTGTCGATGGTCTGGCTCAGCCACGTTGACACCGATCCGGCGGAGCGCTGGATGCGTTCGCGGCTGGAGGCGTTCATGAGCGAGCGGGACATGCTGCCGGTGGTCGCACCCAAATCTTGAGATAAAACCTTCAGGGAGATCCAGGCATGGCCCCATCCCGTTCCTTGCTGCGTGGGCGCGGCAGTCATGACAGCGGCAAGGTTGGCATGGTCGAGCTGTTTTTCGACCTGGTGTTCGTGTTTGCCGTGACCCAGTTGTCCCATTCGCTGCTCGCCCACTTGTCCATCGGCGGTGCCGTGCAGGTGGCGTTGATGATGGTCGCGGTGTGGTGGGTGTGGATCTTCACTTCGTGGGTCACCAACTGGCTGGACCCGGAAAAAATCCCGATCCGCATCGGCCTGTTCGGTTTGATGGTGGCGGGCCTGTTGCTGTCCTCGTCGATCCCCAAGGCGTTTACCGATCGCGGGCTGTTGTTCGCCGGCGCCTATGTGTTCATGCAGGTAGGACGCACGCTGTTTGCGTTGTGGGCGGTGCGCGGCGAGTCGCTGAACATGACCCGCAATTTCCAGCGGATCCTGGCGTGGATGCTGTTTTCCGGGGTGTTCTGGATCACCGGTGCGCTGCTCGAAGGCGAGCAGCGCCTGGCCTTCTGGGCCCTGGCGCTGTTGATCGAGTTGATTTCCCCGTCGGTGTATTTCTGGGTGCCCGGGCTTGGGCCCTCGACGCTTGCGGACTGGAATGTGGAAGGCAACCACATGGCCGAACGCTGCGGCCTGTTTGTGATCATCGCCCTCGGTGAGTCGTTGCTGGTGACCGGTGCGACCTTCGCCGAACTGCCCTGGAGCGTGGACGGGCTGGCGGCATTCCTGGTGGCGGTGGTGGGCAGCATCGCCCTGTGGTGGATCTATTTCGACAGCGGCGCCGAGCGCGCCCACCATCGCATTGCCAGCTCTGCCGACCCGGGCCGTCAGGCGCGGATCGCCTACACCTACCTGCATGTATTGATCGTCGCCGGGATTATCGTCAGCGCCGTGGCCGACGAACTGGTGCTGGTGCATCCGGGGCATGCCAGCCAGGCGGGCGTGGTGGCGATCATCGCCGGCCCGTGGTTGTTCCTGCTGGGCAGTGCGCTGTTCAAGTGGGTGATGAGCGACCGGCCGTTGCCACCGTTTTCGCACCTGGGCGGCTTGCTGATGCTGCTGGTATTGCTGCCGCTGGGATTGCAGCAGGTGTTTTCGGCGTTGGTACTGGGGGCGTTGACGTCGGCGGTGTTGGTGATCGTGGCGATCTGGGAAAATCGCTCGCTGCACAGCCTGACCGAAGTTTCACACTGAAAGCGGTCTGATTCCGCCCGGCCCCGTGCTATATGTATGACTCTTTTCCTACAACAACTCGGAGCCTTTCATGCCGCATCTGCATCTGGAATACACCGCCAATCTCACAGAGCTGGCCGTTGAGAAAACCTTGTTGCGGCTCAACAACGTGCTGATGGCGTCCGGGCAGTTCGGTTCCGAGTTCGATATCAAAAGCCGCGCGCTGAAGGTGGAGACATTCCAGGTTGGCACGTCCATCAGCCCGCGCGCTTTTATCGCGGTCAAGCTGTCGCTGCTCAGCGGGCGTTCACCGCAGGTCAAGAAGCAATTGTCGGAAAGCCTGTTGGCGGCGCTGCAGGACCTGGGCGATTGGCCTGCAGACCTGCAGGTGCAGCTCAGTGTCTTGCTGGTCGATATGGATCGCGAGTCCTACAGCAAAGTCACCATCGGCTGACGGGCAATACTCTGAGGCGAGGGAGCTTGCTCCCGCTGGACCGGGCTGGCGCTCCAGTGCGAAGCGCTCCCAAAATTCTTGGGGCCGCTACGCAGCCCAGCGGGAGCAAGCTCCCTCGCCACAGGGGGTCATAATAATCCCTGATCCGCACACACCTTCACCACCTGCTCCCTGAACCACGTGTTGGCGCTGTCCTGCGCGCTGTGTTCATTCCACTGCATATCCAGGGTAAACCCCGGCAAACCGTTCGGCGCTTCGCAATGCCCGAACACGGTCGTGTCTGCCAGCAGCTTCAGCACTCGACGGGGCAAGGTGACGATAAAGTCAGTGCCGGTGATCATCTTCAGCGCCGCGCTGTAGCTGTTGGCGCGGGCGATCACCTGGCGTTTGTGGGACTGGCGCGCCAGCCAGCCGTCGATCATGTTGGTGTCGGAACTCCAGGGCGTGGGGAACACATGGCGCCGGGCGACGAAGGATTGCAGGCTGAACGCCGGTTCCCGGGGCGCCGAGTGTTTGTCGAACACGCACACCAGGTCGTCCTCCAGCAGCATCTGGGTCTTGATGTCCTTGTGCTCGCGATGAAAGTGCGGCCCGAAGCAAATCACCAGGTCCAGACGCCCGTCGCGCAAGGCGTCGGCCGGGACCTCGGTTTCGAGCTTCTGCACGTTGACGATCACCGGCAGGTCGGCGCGGTCGAAGTTTTTCAGCAGGCGCGGCAGGATCAACTGTTCGAAGTATTCTGGGGCGCAGACGTTGAAGGTCACAGCCTTCTGGGTGGGGTCGAACGTTTGGCTGCCGGCATGGCACAGGTTGATGCTTTCGAGGATTTTCTGCACATGCCCGTACATGGTGGCGGCTTTGTACGTAGGACGCATGCCCGCCCGGGTGTTGATAAACAACTCGTCTTCGAAGCTGGTGCGCAGCTTCTTCAGGCTGTAGCTCACGGTGGACTGGCTGACGAACAGGGTTTCGGAAACCTCGGTGACGCTGCTTTGGTCGTAAACAGCGACAAACACCATCAGGTCCTGCATATCGAGCTTTCTAAGCAAGTTGCTGTTTAGCATCCGTTCCGTCCGCAAGCGCTTTGTACCGAACTCGGTACAAGACAATACAAAATGTTAACGGAACGCTCGTACCAATAGAAAGTTCTGTCGGACCTTTCTCTGTTTGAGGTGGGACAAATAATGTTTACAACACGACCTCAGCGAATATGCCGCGCGTAATGCCGGGGATCGAAGCGCAGTACGATCAGCAGCATCACCACCACCACGGCCGTCAGTGACCACCAGGCCCACTCGAAGCTGCCCAGCTGGTCGCGGATCATCCCGGCAATCAACGGCGACAACCCGGCGATCAGGTAGCCGATGCCCTGCACAAAGGCCGTCAGGCCACCGGCGCGGCGCGGGTTGTCGAGGTGGTCGAGGGACAGGATCAGGCTCATCGGAAACAAGCCGCCAATCCCCAGGCCGAGCAAACACGGCCACAGCAGGCTCAGGTATTGCGGGCTCAGGATCAGCCCGCAGAAGCCGGCGATGATCAGCACCAGCAGCACCGCGACCACACCCCGCTTGTCCCTCCGGCGGTTGGCGATGGCCGGGGTAATCAGGCCGGAGACCACTTCCATGGCCGTCAAAAAGCCCAGCAACAGGCCGGCGTTCTGTTCACTCCAGCCTTGTTCCACGTAGTACGGCGCCAGCCAGGCCAGCACGCAGGTGTAGGACGCGGTACCGAGGCCGAAGAAAATCGCCAGCAACCAGGCCCTGCGATTGCCGAAGAATGACGCCTGCGGGCCTGCGCCGGCTTGCGGCAGCGGCGGCAGCACCGAGCGTTGGGCGTACCAGAACACCAGCGCCAATACCGCGAGAACCGCCCAGATGGCCAGGCCGATGCGCCAGCTGCCGGTTTGCACCTGGATAAACGGCGAGAACGAAGCGGCGAGAGCCGCGCCGCCCATGATCGCGGTGACGTACAGGCCCATGAACAGGGAAACGTTGTCGCTGAAGCGCGACTTGATCAAGGCGGGCATCAACGCCTGGATCATCGCGATCCCCACACCGGCCGCGATGGCGCTGAGGATCAGCTCAACCGCCGAGTCCAGGAACAACCGGGAGACGGTGGCCAGGCCGATCACCACCAGCGACAGCACAATGCTGCGATGCTCGCCGAAGCGTTTGGCCACGCCCATGCCAAAAAACATCGCCAGGCCCATGGCCATGACCGGCAGCATGGTCAGCAGGGAGGCCGTGCTGAAACTCAGGGCCACATCGGCGCGAATCGACGACAACAACGGGCCGACGGCGGCCATCGACGGGCGCAGGTTGAGGGCAACCAGCACAACGCTGATCATCAGCCAAACGGCGGTGGCGGGTTTTGCGCGGACGTTTTCCATGGGCGAGCCTTGAACTGACAAGGGCAGTATTAGGCCGGGCGTGGGGGAGGGCGGCAAATGAGAAAGTCGTTGGCGCTATTGAAAAAATGCATCTGCTGACACGGCACAAATCAACAGGTAGGAGCTGGCTTGCCTGCGATAGCGGTGGGTCAGGCAACACATCTGTGTCTGATAGACCGCAATCGCAGGCAAGCCAGCTCCCACAGGGAACAGTGGTGCTCTTGAGTGTTTCTACACCACCCGGATCACATGCTTGATCTCCTGAAACGCCTGCAACCCCCACGGCCCCAGTTCCCGGCCAATACTGCTCTGCTTGTAACCACCCCACGCCGTTTGCGGGAAGATCACCTGCGGCGCATTGATCCACACCAAACCCACCTGCAAAGCATTGGCCACTCGCTCAGCCGCTTCCACGTTGCTGCTCAGCACGCTCGCGACCAGGCCAAACTCACTGTCATTGGCCAGCGCCACCGCCTCGGCCTCATTGGCAAAACTGCGCACGCACAGCACCGGGCCGAAGATCTCCTCGTTCCACAACGCGCTGTCCAACGGCACTTCAGTGAAGACCGTCGGGCGAATGAAATACCCATGAGGCAAATCCGCCGGGCGCCCGCCGCCACACAGCAGCTTCGCGCCGGCTTGCACGCCACGTTCGATATGCCCCAGCACCCGCTGGTACTGCGCACGGTTGACCAATGCGCCCATTTCCACGTCTTCGGCAAACGGGTCCGCCACGCGAATGCTCTCGGCCCTGGCCTGCAAGCGGGTGAGAAACTCGTCCGCCAGTTCGTCGGCCACCAACACCCGGCTGGTGGCGGAACACATCTGCCCGGCGTTGAAGAAACCACCGCCGCAGGCCAGTTCCACGGCCAGGTCGAGGTCGGCGTCCGCCAGCACCAGCAACGCGGATTTGCCGCCCAGTTCCAGGCTCACACCCTTGACCGTTTCGGCGGCGCGCTGCATCACCTGCACGCCCACGGCGTTGCTGCCGGTGAAGGAAATTTTCGCGATCCGTGGGTCAGCCGCCATCGGCGCGCCCACCGCCAGGCCAGTGCCGCAGACCAGGTTGAACACACCGGCAGGCAAGCCCACCGAGGCGATGATCCGGGCCAGTTCCAGCTCTGCCAGCGGCGTCACTTCCGAAGGCTTGAGCACCACGCAGCAACCGGCCGCCAGCGCGGGGGCGAGTTTCCAGGCGGTGGTCACCATCGGGAAATTCCACGGCACGATCAGGCCCACCACGCCGCAGGGTTCACGGCGTACGCGGGCGCTGAAGTCCTCGGTGGGCAGCGCCACCGGACGGTCCTGGGTGGCGTCCATTTCGTCGGCTAGGTTCGCGTAATAGGCAAAGGTGGCGATCACGTCATCCACATCGATGCCGGCTTCAAACAGCGGCTTGCCGTTGTTGCTCGATTGCAGTTGCATCAGGTGTTCACGCTCTGCGCTCACACCCTCGGCGATCTTGCGCAACAGTGCGGCGCGGTCGCGGCCGGTGCTTTTCGACCATTCCGGGAAGGCCGCGCTGGCGGCGCCGATGGCCTCAGTCACCGCGCCTGCATCACCCACGCTCACTTGGGCCAGGGTGGCCTCGGTGGCCGGGTTGATCACGTCCAGCACGTCATGGCCGGCACGCCACGCGCCATTGATAAACAGCCCATTCAATACCGCGCTCATACCGCCACCTCCTTCATCCAAAGGCCCTGGTCGATTTCAATCAGCGTCGGGCCCTGGCGATCAGTCGCGGCACGCAAGGCGCTGCGTAATTCCTCAACACCCTGGATGCGCTGGGCAGCAGCGCCGAGGGCCTTGGCCACGCCGATAAAGTCCGGGGTGTAGATGTCCACGCCCACCGGTTCGATGGCGCGGTTGACCATGTATTTCTTGATCTCCTCATAGCCCTGGTTATTCCACAGCAGCACGATCACCGGCGTGCGCGCTTCCACGGCGCTGGCCAGTTCCGGCAGGGTGAATTGCAGGCCGCCGTCGCCGATCAGGCACACCACCGGCGCACCGTTGCCGCGCCCCAGCCACGCACCGATGGCCGCCGGCAAGGCGTAGCCGAGGGTGCCGTAGCCGGTGGAGGAGTTGAACCAGCGGCGCGGCTGGTCGAGGTTCAGGGTCAGGTTGCCGGTGTACACCGGTTGAGTGGAGTCGCCCACCAGTACGGCGTCGGGCAGTTCGTCCAGGACGGTGTTGAGGAACAGGGTTTGCGCGCGGGTGGCGGCGTCCCAGGTGGGTTCCAGTTCGCTCCACAGGCGGGCGACGCGGCGGGCGCCCCAGTTGCTGGCCCGGGCGGCCAGGGGTTTGTTGCCCAGCTCGGCAAGCAGTGCCTGCGCAGCGATTTGCGCGTCGGCTACCAGCGCGACTTGCGGCGGGTAATTGCGCACGGTCTGGTCGGAGTCGATGTCGATGCGCAGCAGGGCGCCGGGAATGTCGAAGCCGCCGGCGAAGGTTACGTCGTAGTCGGTTTCGGCCAGCTCGGTGCCGATCGCCAGCACCACGTCTGCCTCGGCCACCAGCGCGCGGGTGGCGACCAGGGTTTGGGTCGAGCCGATCAGCAGCGGGTGGTTGGCGGCCAGCATGCCCTTGGCATTGATGGTCAGCGCCACCGGCGCGCCGAGGGCTTCGGCCAGTTGCGTCAACTCGGCGGCCGCGTCGATGGCACCGCCACCGGCGAGAATAAGTGGACGTTTCGCCGCCGCCAGCAACTGGCTCATCTGCTTGACCGCCGACGGCGCAGCACCGGCGCGGGAAACGCTGACCGGCTCGCTGCCGAGCAACGCGTCGGCGTTTTCCACCAGCACGTCCAGCGGGATTTCGATGTGCACCGGGCGCGGTCGTCCGGCCTGGAACAGCGCAAATGCCCGGGCCAGTACACCGGGCAACTCGGCCGCCGACATCAAGGTATGGGAGAACGCCGCCACGCCCGCGATCATCGCGTTCTGGTTCGGCAGCTCGTGCAGCTTGCCGCGCCCGCCGCCCAGCTGGCTGCGGGACTGCACGCTGGAGATCACCAGCATCGGGATCGAGTCGGCGTAGGCCTGGCCCATGGCGGTGGTGATGTTGGTCATGCCGGGGCCGGTGATGATGAAGCACACGCCGGGCTTGCCGCTGGTGCGCGCATAGCCGTCGGCCATGAAGCCGGCGCCCTGTTCGTGGCGCGGGGTGACGTGGCGGATGCTCGAGCGCGCCAGGCCCCGGTAGAGTTCCACGGTGTGCACGCCGGGGATGCCAAACACCTGGTCCACGCCGTAGCCTTCCAGCAGGTTGACCAATACTTCGCCGCAGGTCGCCATTGTCGTCGCTCTTATTGTTGATAAAGGCCCGTATTGGAACGGCTGGCCCGTAGCGGCAACAATCGATAAAAAGTCATACTAGCCATGTCCTCACGTCATGGCTGCGCCCTTATGAAACGTCTTCCGCCGCTGCCGGCCCTGCACACCTTTTGGGTCACGGCCCAGTGCTGCAACTTCACCCGAGCCGCCGAGCAATTGCACATCACCCAGGGCGCGGTGAGTCGGCAGATCGCCGGGCTGGAAAGTCATCTGGGCTATGCGCTGTTCCAGCGCCAGGCTCGTGGCTTGAGCCTCACCGAAGAGGGCCGCGAATGGTCACTGCGGGCGCAGCAGGTGTTCGGCCTGATCGGCGAGGCGGTTGAGCAGATCGGCACCCGCCGCGAGACCTTGCAGCTCAAGGCCTCCACCTGCGTGATGCGCTGGCTTCTTCCACGGCTGATGCAGTGGCAGCAGGAACGCCCGGATGTGCCGGTGGAGTTGACCACCACCGTGGCCTACACCGTCGACTTTCGCCGCGAGCAGTTCGATGCCGCGGTGATCTACGCGCCGATTGCCGAGCAGTCGGCCCAGGCCCGGCATCTGTTCGATGAGCGCCTGACACCGGTGTGCGCGCCGGCCTTGCTCGGTGACTTGCACACGCCCGCCGATTTGCAGCAACAGGTGTTGTTGCACCCTACGCGGGATGAGCGGGATTGGGCGTTGTGGTTGAAAGCGGCGAATACACGCTTGAGCAATCTGGCCCAGGGGCATCATTTTGAAACCCTGGACCTGGCGATGACGGTGGCGTCCCAAGGCTCGGGCGTGGCAATTGGTGACAGTGCGCTGATTGGCGAGGACCTGAAGGCGGGGCGGTTGGCCACGCCGTTTGAACTACGGGTGCCGACGGGGATGGGGTATTACCTGGTGTACCCGCCGGGCACTGAGCCCTCGGCGGGGTTGGAGCAGCTTATGGATTGGCTGGTGAGCCAGGCACAGTCGCCGTCACAATGAAGATCAAAATGTGGGAGGGGACTTGCTCGCGAAGGCGCCGGGTCAGCCAATCCATCTGTTGACTGACACACCGCATTCGCGAGCAAGCCCGCTCCCACATTTTTAGTGCGCGTCAGCCTTAGTAGCCGACGGTGAACCGCTGGCGCGAATGCTTCGGTGTTTCCACTTCATCAATCAGCGCAATCGCAAAGTCGGCAAAGCTGATCCAGCTGCGGCCTTCACTGCTCACCAGCAATTCATCCCGGCCCAGGCGGAATGTGCCGGTGCGTGCGGTCTCCACGAACTCCGCCGAAGGTGACAGGAAGGTCCAGTCCAGGTCTTTTTCCTGGCGCAGGGTATCGAGGAAAACACTGCCGGCGCTGGCTTCGGCTTTGTATTCCTCGGGGAAGCCCGGGCTGTCGATCACTCGGCTGCCGCCCGGCAACAACAGCGAACCGGCACCGCCGACCACCAGCAGGCGCTTCACGCCGGCTTTTTTCACCGGGTTGATCACCGCTTCCGCAGGCAGGGTGGCGAAGTGCGCCGCACTGATCACCACGTCGTTGCCGCGGATGGCCTGTTCCAGCGCCTGGGCATCCAGCGCATCGACTTGCTTGGCGGTGACGCCAGGGCGCGCGCCGATCTTGTCGGTATTACGAGCGATGGCCGTGACGGTGTGCCCGCGACGCAGCGCTTCTTCCAGCAGTTGGCTACCGGCACGACCGGTGGCACCAATGATTGCGATCTTGCTCATGACGTTCTCCAGTACGGTTAAGGGTTGAATCAACTCACCACTGCATTTCGCCCTTGGCGACTTTGGCGCCCAGTTCCAGGGTGCTCTCGTCACCCAGGTTCGGGTAACGCTTTTGCATCGCCGCAATCAGGGCGGCGGAGTCCTTGGCCTTGGCGGTTTCTTCGTCAAAGGCCTTGATGTAGTCGGCGGTGAACGCCACGGATTTGAGCGACGGCGTGCCCAGGTAGTGACCCGGAATCACCGTGCGCGGTTTCAAGTCCTGGATACGTTGCAGGGTGGCCAGCCAATCGGTGTGGGACTTCGCGGTCTGCGTATCGGCCATCCACACATGAATGTTTTCCGCGACGACTACACCACCGACCACCGCCTTGATCGACGGGATCCACACAAAGGTGCGGTCCGGTTGTGCGCCGTCGAGGCCGATCACCTCCAACTGCTTGCCTTCGAGGGTCAGGCTGTGGCCCTCAAGCACCTGGGGAATGACGGCTTTGCCAGGCTTGTCCGCGCCCAGTTTCGGGCCCCAGAACGCCAGTTTGTGTTCAACGGTGGCCTTGATATGGTCCACCACCGGCTGCGGTGCCAGGACTTTGGCCTGGGGGAAGGCGGCGGTCAGGGTATCGAGGCCGAAGTAGTAGTCCGGGTCGCCGTGGCTGATGTAGATGGTCGTCAGGCGCTTGCCGCTGGCGCGGATTTTTTGCACCAGTTGCTCGGCCTGGGTCTTGCCGAATTGGGCGTCCACCAGGATCGCATCTTTGTCGCCGCTGACCAGTACCGAGGTGACCGGCATCATCGCGGTTTCGCCCGGGTTGTAGGCGTCCAGGGTCAGGTCGGCCGCCATGGCGTGCGCGGCGAAGGCCAGGGAGGCGGCGGCCAGGGCCACGCGCTTGAGCGGGGAGAATCCAAACATGTGCAGCTCCAGTCATCGGTAAGGTGTGGACAGAGCTTAGTTGCACCAAACGCTACAAAAAATGCGATGCTTGGACATAGTTTGTTTCTAAAAGCGGGCAAATCATGGATCGTCTTCAAGCAATGCGGGTGTTTGTCGCGGTGGTGGACTTGGGCAGCCAGTCGGCGGCAGCCGACCATCTGGACCTGTCGCGCCCGGTGGTGTCGCGCTACCTGGCGGAGCTGGAAGACTGGGTCGGCGCGCGCCTGATGCACCGCACCACCCGCAAGCTCAGCCTGACCGCCGCCGGCAGCGAAACCCTGCCCCGTTGCCGACAGATGCTGGAGTTGTGCAGCGACATGCAGGCCGCCGTCAGCGAACCCGACGAAGCGCCTCGAGGCCTGCTGCGCCTGAGTGTCAGCACCTCGTTCGGCCAGGCACAGCTGGCCGATGCCATGGCCGAATACGTCAAGCGCTACCCGCTGGTCAACATCGATATGCAGATGCTTGATCGCACGGTGAACCTGGTGGATGAGCGCATCGACCTGGCGATCCGCACCAGCTTCGAGCTGGACCCCAACCTGATCGCCCGCCGCCTCACGCTGTGCCGTTCGGTGATCTGCGCATCGCCCGCTTACCTGCTGGAGCATCCGCAGCCGCAGCAGGTACAGGACCTGGCCCGGCACAATTGCCTGACCCACTCCTACTTCGGCAAAAGCCTGTGGCACTTCATGGAGAACGGCGAGCCGGTGTCGGTGCCGGTGCAGGGCAATATCAGCGCCAACGAGGCCAGTACCTTATTGCGGGTGACGCTGGCGGGAGCAGGGGTGTCGCGGCTGCCGAGTTATCAGGCGGGCGACTACATCCGCAGTGGCGAGTTGATCCGCTTGTTGCCCGAGGCCGAGCCGCAGCAGATGAACATCTACGCGGTGTACGCCTCGCGCAAGCATATGCCGGCGGCGCTGCGCAGCCTGCTGGATTTCCTGGTATTGAGGTTTCCGGAAGAGCCGGTGTGGGACGTCGGTCTCTAAGCCGACATAAACAGGTTGAATGTCGCCCGATAATGGCGACTTGCCCCAGCTGACCTATGCTTATCAAAGCACCTTCTTGATCGGATCAGAGGTCAGCATCATGTCGATCAAAACAAGAAAGTACCTGATGATTTTCACCCTGTGCGCCGCCGCCACCGCGCTCTATGGCACTGCCGCCTACCGCGTCGAACAGACCCGCATGCAGCCGGGCTTCGCCTCCAGCTGCAATCACGGTCAATGCGTTGGCCACATGGCTGCCTTCAGTTCGCTTCGCTAGCGTCCTGGTCGGCTTTCAACTGCTCCCGAAACGCCTTCGGGGAGAACCCGACGCGTCGGCGAAACAGCCGTGAGAAGTTGGTCGGGTCGGAAAAGCCCAACACCTCCGACATTTCATTGATGGTCATGCTGGTGTAGGTCAGCAGGCGCTTGGCTTCCAGCAACTGGCGGTCGTGCATGATCTGCAACGCGGGCTGCCCGCCCAACTCCCGACACGTACCGTTCAGGTGTGAGACCGAGATCCCGAGCTTGTGGGCCAGGTCTTCGATTTTCGGGTGCTCGCGATAATGTTGCTCTACCAGCTGGGTGAACCGGCGGAAGTATTCGCGGCCCCGCGGTGCCCGTGGATGCCGGCGCTGGATGGCCTGGCGGCTGATCCACACCAGCAGCACGCTGACCAGGGCGTGCATCATCATGTCCCGCGCCGGTTGGTCGCTGGCGTATTCCTCCTGCAGGCGCGCAAACAGGCTGTTGAGGTAGTCACTGTCGTTGCCGGCAGGGTAGCTGCCCAGGGCATTCAGGCCATCCAGCGCCGCGCCCAGTTGCCCCTGCAGGTGCGCCATCAGCGGCGCGGCCAGGGTGACCACAAACCCCTCAACGTCTTCGGAAAAGCGAAAGCCATGCACGCATAACGGCGGCAGCACCTGCAGCGTCGATTCATTCAGGGTGCTGCGCTGCCCCTCGATCTCCAGTTGTGCCTGGCCTTTGTGCACGTAAAGCAACTGGCACAGGTCCGCATGCCGGTGGGGCTGGATTTCCCACTGGTACTCACGGCTGCGCCGGGAGATGGTTTCACAGTGCAACAAATCCGGGGTCGGCCATTGCTGGCTCTCACCGTAGAGTTTGAACACTGGAATCGCGGCACTGGCAGTTTTGGTCATGGCTTCATCCGATACTTCGGGAGAGTTGTGCGGTAATCGCCCCAATTGGCGAAAAGCGCAGCTTTGGGCTCAGTTTTCACCTTCTTATGCCGGGCACTCAAGTGAAAAATGCCAGCAACACCTTCAATGACAACTCTTTCACCGGATACGTTCGGGTGAAGCTTGCGGGCCATAAAAATAATGAAAACGCTGAAAACCCAAGTCGCCATCATCGGCGCCGGTCCCTCGGGGCTGCTGCTCGGTCAACTGTTGCACAACGCCGGGATCGAAACCCTGATCCTTGAGCGCCAGACGCCGGATTACGTGCAAGGGCGCATACGTGCCGGGGTGCTGGAACAAGGCATGGTCGACCTGCTGCGCCAGGCCGGCGTGAGTGCGCGGATGGATGCCGAAGGCCTGGTGCATGAGGGCTTTGAGCTGGCGCTGAATGGGCAACTGACCCATATCGACCTCAAGACGCTGACCGGCGGCAAGACGGTGATGATCTACGGGCAAACCGAAGTCACCCGCGACCTGATGGCCGCGCGCCAGGCCAGCGGCGCGACAACGTTGTATGAAGCCGGCAACGTGCAGCCCCATGATCTGAAAAGCCCGGAGCCGTGGCTGAGCTTCGAACATAAAGGCGAGCATTACCGGCTGGACTGCGACTACATCGCTGGCTGCGATGGATTTCACGGTGTGGCGCGTCAGTCGATTCCCACCGAGGCATTGAAAGTCTTTGAACGGGTCTATCCATTTGGCTGGCTGGGCATCCTCGCCGACACCCCGCCGATCCACGATGAACTGGTGTACGCCAAGCACGAACGCGGTTTTGCCCTGTGCAGCATGCGTTCACCGACCCGCAGCCGTTATTACCTGCAGGTGCCGGCCGATGAGTCGGTGGACGACTGGTCCGATGCACGCTTCTGGGATGAACTGAAAACCCGTTTGCCCAACTCACTCACCGAGCAACTGGTGACCGGCCCGTCCATCGAAAAGAGCATCGCGCCGCTGCGCAGTTTTGTGGTGGAGCCGATGCAGTACGGCCGCCTGTTCCTGCTCGGCGACGCCGCCCACATTGTGCCGCCCACCGGCGCCAAGGGTTTGAACCTGGCGGCCAGCGATGTCAGTACCTTGTTCAATATCCTGCTCAAGGTGTATCGCGAGGGCCGGGTAGAGTTGCTGGAAAAGTACTCACAGATTTGCTTGCGGCGGATCTGGAAGGCCGAACGGTTTTCCTGGTGGATGACCTCGATGCTGCATCAGTTTCCTGAGGCAGACGGCTTCAGCCAGCGCATTGCACAGAGCGAATTGGAGTATTTCGTGGACTCAGAGGCGGGGCGTAAAACCATTGCAGAAAATTACGTCGGACTTCCTTACGAGGCTATCGAATAGTCAGCTATCTAGTACACTGACGAGCATTCCCGTGGGCCTTCTTCTCCCGCGGGCCCTTGCTCGCAGGTTCTGCCGTGACCAACCTCAATCAGCCCGCCACACCCGCCGTGCGCAGTGTCCTTGTCGCCTTGATGATGGCGATCTTTCTCGGGGCCCTGGACCAGACCATCGTCGCCGTTTCCATGCCGGCCATTTCCGCGCAGTTCCATGACGTCAACCTGCTGGCCTGGGTGATCTCCGGCTACATGGTGGCGATGACCGTGGCGGTGCCGATCTACGGCAAGCTCGGCGACCTGTACGGGCGCCGGCCGATGATGCTGATCGGCATGGGCCTGTTCACCCTTGCTTCGCTGTTCTGCGGCATGGCCCAGAGCATGGAGCAGTTGGTGCTGGCGCGGATCCTCCAGGGCATCGGTGCTGGCGGGATGATTTCGGTCAGCCAGGCGATTATCGGCGACATTATTCCGCCCCGTGAGCGCGGGCGCTACCAGGGTTACTTCAGCAGCATGTACGCGGTGGCGAGCGTGGCCGGCCCGGTGTTGGGCGGCTACATGACCGAGTACCTGTCGTGGCGCTGGGTGTTCCTGATCAACCTGCCGCTGGGCGCGGGCGCCTGGTGGGTGGCCCATCGCACGCTGGTGGGGCTGCCGGTGCCGCAACGCAAGCCGGTGATCGACTACCTCGGCACTGTGCTGATGATCGTCGGTTTGACGGCGCTGTTGCTGGGTATCACCGAAATCGGCCAGGGCCATCATTGGCGCGACGATGAAGTGCTGGGGCTGTTGGTCTGTGCCGTGGTGGCGTTGACGGTGTTTGTGTGGCACGAGCGTCGGGCGCGGGAGCCCTTGTTGCCGATGCACCTGTTTGCCAACCGCAGCGCGGTGTTGTGCTGGTGCACGATTTTCTTTACCAGTTTCCAGGCGATTTCCCTGACGGTGCTGATGCCGCTGCGCTACCAGACCGTCACCGGTTCCGGTGCCGACAGTGCCGCCTTGCATTTGCTGCCGCTGGCGATGGGTTTGCCGATGGGGGCGTATTTTGCCGGGCGCATGACCTCGGTGACCGGGCGTTATAAACCGATGATCCTGATTGGCGCCTTCCTGAGCCCGATCGCGATTTTCGGCATGGCGTTGAGTGCGCCTCAGGCGGTGGCGGTCACCAGTCTGTTTATGTTGCTGTGCGGGATTGCCGCCGGGATGCAGTTTCCGACTTCCCTGGTGGGTACGCAGAACTCGGTGGAGCAGCGGGATATCGGGGTGGCGACCAGCACCACCAACCTGTTCCGTTCCCTGGGCGGTGCGGTTGGGGTGGCATGCATGTCGGCGCTGTTGCTGGCGTTGTTGCAGGACTCCAGTTTTGCGCACCTGGCCAGTGGGGCGCTGGTCGCGGAAGGGAGTTCGGGGAATGTGCTGCTGGATGGCTTGAATGCGGCGCCTGGGCCGGCGCAGGATGCCTTGCGGGGGGAGTTGTTGATTACCTTCAGGCATTTGCTGATGGTCAGTGCCGGGGTGTCGTTGTTGGGGTTGGCGGCGGCGATTGCCATGCCTGATCGGGTGTTGCGGGGGCGGGAAGACAAGGCCAAATAGTCGAAAAAATGAAGATTAAATGTGGGAGCGGGCTTGCTCGCGAATGCGGTCTGTCAGTTGATAAATAGGTTGGCTGATACACCGCATTCGCGAGCAAGCCCGCTCCCACATTCGATTGCGTTCCAGCATTTAAATAGCTGACATTCACGGGCTGTAATACCCCACAGCCACCATGAAATGTCCGGTTTTGCGCAAATACGCATGCTTGTTCTCAACCTTTCCGGTCACCGGATTTTTCCAGCGGTACTTGTATTCCCCCTGATCCTGCTCGGCCATGACCGCCAGGATCGGCTCACCCACCGGCTTCCCGTCGGGATCCTTGATCTTGCTGAAATCCGTATTCACCAACCGCGGAGTCGTGCCATGGGCCACGTAGCGCTGGGTGTCGAGGTCAACCACAAACACATACAAATCGTCCTGTAGAAAACCACCCTGCATGGCGTTGATGGCCTTGAGCGTCCCAACCGGGTCTTTCTCCAGCGCCTTGACGGCTTTGTTTCGCAGCGCTCTGGCATGTTCCGGCGTCGCCCGCGGCAGGTAGTAGCCAACGGCCAAAATCCGCTGCCCGACGCGCTGGTAATACACATGCTTGCGTTCCACCTTGCCGTCATTCCAGTTCTGCCACCGGTAATCGGCCTGCTGGATGCCACTGCCTTCCGGCACCGCCAACGCCTCCTTGAACGACTTGTTCAGATCCGGCCCCAGTACCTCGGAAACATTGCGCCCGATCAACGCAGAAGAGGGCCCGCCACTCGCCAGCAGCACGCCCTTGGTGTTGACCACGAACACGTAACGGTCCTGGTCGACGAATTCACCCTGGCGGCTGAACGCCGCAAAAGCCTTGTCACCATTCGTCTGGTAATACGCCAAGGCCTTTTCCAGCAAGGCCTTGGCGGCTTGGGCATCCGCCTCCTCAGCGGTGGCGGCGTGCACCTGGCCAACACATAACAGCAGCAGCCAGGTGGCTCGGAGCATTGCCTTCATTACCCGTCCCTCGTTCTTGTTGGTGTGCCAAGAGCGTAGACGGTTTGCCGGCAAATCAGAACGGTTTGGTCGGCAGGTATTTGCCATCCAGGGTGATCACCGCGCGGGAGCCGCCGTCCGGGTCTTCGACCTTCTTGATGTCCAGCTTGAAGTTGATCGCACTGATGATGCCGTCGCCAAATTGTTCATGCACCAGGGCCTTGAGGGTCGAACCGTAGACCTGCAGCATTTCATAGAAACGGTACATGGTCGGGTCCGTCGGCACGCCGCCCGGAAAGCTGCCGCGCAGGGGCACGGTTTGCAGCAGGCGGCTGGCGTCCTGGTCGAGGCCAAGCTTGTCGCAGACCACATCGGCAGCGTCCTTGGGCAGCGGATGCTGGCCGAGCAGGGCGGCGGTGACGAACGCCAGGCTCAGGCCGGTGCCGTCGGTGAGGTCCTGCCATGACAGGTTCTTGCGCGCCTTGATGTCGATGACGGTGTCGGCCAGGGCCAGGCGTGGGGATTGGGCGAATTGGGATTGCAGCATGGTGATGTCCTCTTGGGTTTGAATAAGGTTCAGGCGGCGTGGGCACGGGTGGCCGGGTGGTCGAGCAGCGACATGAAGCGCCCGCTGCGGCCATCCAGGGCGTCGATGGCGCCGCTTTCGATGTCGTAGACCCAGCCGTGCAGGCTCAGCCGGCCTTGTTCCAGGGCCAGGGCCACGGAAGGGTGGGTCTTGAGGTTGGCCAGTTGGGCGACCACGTTTTCCCGTACCAGCGAGTTCAGCCGGTCGGCATCCGATGCGTGAGTGCGGGCGGCGTTGATCACCTTGGCCGACTCGGCGTGGCGCAGCCAGTTGGCCACGGCGGGCAAGTGGTCGAGGCATTTGCAGGTGGAGATCGCGGTCATGGCACCGCAGTCGGAGTGGCCGCAGATCACGATGTCGCTGACGCCGAGAACGGCCACTGCGTATTCGACGGTGGCCGACACGCCGCCAGGCTCCGGCCCGTAGGACGGGACGATGTTGCCGGCGTTACGGATCACAAACAGGTCACCGGGTTCCTGCTGGGTCAGCAGTTCCGGGACTACGCGGCTGTCGGAACAAGACACGAACAACGTGCCGGGGTTTTGCGTGGTAGCCAGGTGTTTGAACAGGTCGCTGCGTTGAGTGAAGGCTTCACCCTGGAACTTGCGGAAGCCGTCGATGAGATCTTGCATGGTGGTTCTCCTTGCGTCGCTGATGGGGCAAGGATGGAAGTTTTCAGCTATAGCGTCCAAGACCGGCTTATTATGGTTTCTATAAGTCATGCCTATAGTTGGAGCGCCTTCCATGTTGCTGCGTCATATCCGCTACCTGCTGGCCGTTGCCGAGCACCGTAATTTCACCCGGGCGGCGGAGGCGCTGCATGTGTCGCAGCCGACCTTGTCGCAGCAGATCCGGCAACTGGAAGACACTCTCGGTGCGCCACTGCTGGACCGTTCCGGCAGAAGCGTCAGCCTGACCGATGCAGGCGAGGCCTATGTGCGGTTTGCGCGCCTGGCCTTGCAGGATCTGCAGGCCGGCACCCGCGCCATGCATGACGTGCAGGACCTGAGCCGTGGCAGCTTGCGCCTGGCGATGACGCCGACATTTACCGCTTACCTGATCGGGCCGCTGCTGGCGCGATTTAACGGGCTGTATCCGGGGATTACAGTGAGTGTCGAGGAGCTGACCCAGGACCGCATGGAGGCGGCACTGACGGAGGATTTGCTGGATATCGGCATCGGTTTTACCGGCGAGCATTTGCCGGATATCGAGTGTGAAGGGGTGTTTGTCGAGGCGTTGAGCGTAGTGGTGAGCGCCGGTCATCCCGGCATTGATCGACAGTCGTGGCTCCAGCAGCCGTTGGTGCTGCTGAATGCCGGCTTCGCCACGCGTCGCTATATCGATGAGTATTTTCGCAGCCAGGCGGTGAAACCGCTGATTACCATGGAGGCCAATTCCATCAGCGCGATTATCGAAATCGTACGAAATACGCAGTTGGCGACCATCCTGCCCAGCGCGATTGCCCAGGTGCAGCCGGGGTTGCAGGCGGTGCCGCTGAGCCCGCCGTTGCCGCAACGCACGGCGGCGTTGCTCAGCCGCAGGGGAGGCTATCGCAGTGCGGCGTGCAAGGCGTTTGTCGAGCTGGTCAGGGCGCAGCCAGCCACTGATTGATGATGCCGTCGTACACGCCGGTCACCGTGCTCAAGTGCAGCCACTGGTCCACATAACTCTTCCATGCGACATCATCGCGGGGCAGCAGGAACGCTTTTTCGCTGTACTGCATGTACCGCTCGGGATTCACCGCGCACAGTCCCGGCTTGAGCTTCTGCTGATACCGCGCCTCGCTGGCGTCGGTGATCATCACGTCCGCCTTGTTCGCCAGCAGTTCCTCGAAAATCGTCACGTTATCCGGGAACAGCGTCAGTTGTGCCTTGCCCAAATGCGCCCGCGCAAATACTTCATTGGTGCCGCCCGCAGGCTCGATCACGCGTACCTGCGGCTGGTTGATCTGCTCCACCGTCTGATAGCGCTGCACATCGGCGCAACGCACCAGCGGGATCTTGCCGTCGACGCCCAATGGCTGGCTGAAAAACGCCTTTTTCTGCCGCTCCAGGGACACTGAAATACCACCCACCGCAATATCACAGCGCTGGGCCAGGAAGTCCGGCATCAGGGTTTTCCAGGTGGTCGGCACCCACTTCACCTGCACCCCAAGGCTCTTGGCCAGGGACTGGGCCATCGAAATGTCGATGCCTTCGTAGCTGCCGTCCGGGCGCAAATAGCTGTAGGGCTTGTAGTCGCCGGTGGTACAGACGCTCATTTCGCCGCGCTGGAGCACTTCATCCAGGCGCGACGCGGGGCTGTCGGCCAGGGCCTGGGCAGACAGGCCGGCCAGCAGGGAAAGGGTCAGCAATGCTTTCATGCGGTCGGGTCCTTGGGCATGGGGAGGGCCGCCATTATTTGCAAATGTTTAGCCACGGCACAACCAAACTCCATCAAGACTGGATTTAACGGCTTAACCTCGCGTGTGAGGCTGCCCGGCATCTCTTTACTGTGAATCCCGCATGGACGGTTCCCCCGACACACACCCTGAGACATCGCCAGGCGCCACCGCGTCCAGCCGTCCGGATCGTCGTCGAGTCACCGCTGATGCCCTCCCTTCCGAACTCGCCTTCTGGGCGCTCTGGCACTGCCGCCACGCGCGCCCACCGGACACCTTTCTCCTACGTTGATTTGCCCGAATGGATGCCCCGCGCATCTGCCCGGCAGCGCCCGCGCGCCTGCCTGACGCGAACGTATGAGAATGCCCATGAGCACGCCCTTTGCCACCCTGCACGAAGCCCAGTCCTTTCTTGAGCAGAACCCGGATATCGAGATGTTCGAGCTGTTCATCCTCGACAACAACGGTGTGCCTCGCGGCAAACTGCTGCACCGCGATGAACTGCTGGCGGTCTATGAAAGTGGCCGGCCGCTGCCGAGTACCATCCTCGGCCTGACCATCAATGGCGACGACGTGGAGAACTCCGGGCTGGTTTGGGAAGTCGGTGATATCGACTGCCGCGCCTACCCGGTCAGCGGCAGTTTGCAGCGCATGCCGTGGCGCCTGATCCCGACGGCAGCAGTGCAAGTCAGCATGCACCCCACCGAAGGCATGCCCGCTACCGTGGCCGATCCCCGGCACCTGCTGGCCAGGGTGATTGACGACCTCAAGGCCGACGGCTATTACCCGGTGATGGCGGCGGAGCTGGAGTTCTATTTGCTCGACCAGAAACCCGACAGCAACGGCCGCCCGCAACCGGCGCGGGATGTCGACGGCGGGCGCCCGCGCTCGACCCAGGTCTACGGCCTGCGGGAGCTGGAGCAGATCGAACCGTTCCTCGCCGACCTCTACAGCGCCTGCAAACTCCAGGGTATCCCGGCGCGCACGGCGATTTCCGAATACGCCCCGGGCCAGGTGGAAATCACCCTGGAACATCGCAGCGATGCCCTGCAAGCCATGGACGAGGCGGTGCGTTACAAGCGCCTGGTCAAGGGCGTAGCCCACAAGCACGGGATGACCGCGTGTTTCATGGCCAAGCCGTTTGACGATCTGGCCGGCACCGGCATGCACATGCACGTCAGCCTGGCCGACCGCGACGGCAATAACCTGTTTGCCAGCGAAGCGCCCGACGGCACGCCGCTGTTGCGCCACGCGGTGGGCGGCATGCTCAGCACCTTGCTCGACTCGTTGCTGATGTTCTGCCCCAACGCCAACTCCTATCGACGCTTCCAGACCAACAGCTACGCGCCGCTGGCCGCGACCTGGGGCGTGGACAACCGCACCGTCACGCTGCGGGTGCCCGGCGGGCCGGCGTTTTCCCGGCATATCGAACACCGTATCTGCGGCGCCGACGCCAACCCGTACCTCGCGGCGGCCGCGATTCTGGCCGGTGTCCACCGGGGCATCCGCGAACAGCGCGACCCCGGCGCGCCGGTGGAAGGCAACGGTTATGCCCAGGCCAAGGAGTTGCTGCCCACCGATTGGCTGACCACCTTGCGTGCGCTTGAAGGCTCGGTTTGGGCGCGGGAGGCGTTCGGCGGCGAATTCCTCGGCGTGTACCTGGCGGTCAAGCGGGCCGAATACCGTCAGTTCATGGGCGAGGTGGGCGAGCAGGATTGGCGCTGGTATCTGCACCAGGCCTGAAGATGAAGGCGCTGATCACAGACAGTTAACAGACAGGCAGCGGGCTGGATACTGGTTCTGCATTAACGGCGAACAATCCTTCGACCTTTTTTTCACGAGACGGTGGTTAAGCTGCGAATGTCTGATCCATTAACAGAGTCGTGTGATGCCGTCGCAACCGCCGTCTTCCATCGAGATTGAATTTGCCGAACGCGCTGGCCAGCAGCATGCCCTGGTCTGCGCCGACACGCGTCCGCCGGGGCTGTTGCGGCGCCTGGGGTTGTGGCGCGATGAGCAATTGGTGCGCCGTGCACTGAAGATCGCCGGCGAGCCAGGGCTGATTCTCGACCTGGCGTGCGGCTCCGGGCGCTTTTGGCCGGTGCTGGCCGAGCACAGCAACCGGGTGATCCTGGCGTCGGACAATTCCCAGGACATGCTCGACCACGCCCGTACCCACCACGCGCCGGGCTTGCTCAAGCGGATCAAGACCTTCCAGGGCTCGGCATTTTCCATCGGCCTTTCGGCCAACGCGGTGGACTGCATTTTTTGCCTGGAGTTGTTTCGCCATGTGCCAACGGCAGAAGGGCGCCTGGCCCTGCTCGGTGAGTTTCATCGGGTAAGCCGCGACACGGTAATTGTTTCGGTCAACAGCGACAGCGGCTACCGGGCGTTGCAGCCTGGCCCGGCGGCAGTTGCCAGCCACCGGGCGCAAGTGGAGGCGGAGTTTCGCCTGGCGGGTTTCAAGGTCCTCGGTCAACAGGAGTTCATGCCCGGCTCAGCCATGTGGCGGGTGTATGTCCTGCGTAAGAGAGGATAAGTACCGACTGTCGGACTATTCTTCAGCTCCTATAAGAGTTTTCATGGCGGATGCTGTACTGCGAATGCTCGCAACTCCCTTTCGCGATATATACTGCGCGCCATTCTTCAAGGGAGAGCCGTGTGGCCATCGATATTCACTGGATCTGCGACAACGATAGCCTCGGCCAGCACTGCGCCGAATGGCAGCAGTTGCCATTCGTCGCCCTCGACACCGAATTCATGCGGGTCGACACTTTTTATCCCATTGCCGGGCTGATCCAGATCGGTGATGGCGTGCGCGCTTACCTGATCGACCCCCTGACCATCGACAACTGGCAACCCCTGGCCGCCTTGCTGGAGAACCCGGCGGTGATCAAGGTGGTACACGCGTGCAGCGAAGACCTGGAAGTGTTGCTGCGCCTGACCGGCAGCCTGCCGGTGCCGTTGTTCGACACGCAACTGGCGGCGGCCTACCTGAACCTCGGTTTCTCCATGGGCTATTCGCGGTTGGTGCAAGCCGTCCTCGATATCGAGTTGCCCAAGGGCGAGACCCGCTCCGACTGGTTGCAGCGGCCATTGTCCGAGACGCAAATCAGCTACGCCGCCGAAGACGCGGTGCACCTGGCAGAAGTCTACACACGCCTGCGCCCGAAGCTTTCCGACGACAAATACGCCTGGGTCCTGGAAGACGGTGCCGAACTGGTGGCCAACCTGCGCCGCGAAGTCGACCCGTACGAGGTTTACCGTGACGCCAAGCTCGCCTGGAAACTCTCCCGTGCCCAGCTCGCCGTATTGCGGGAACTGTGCGCCTGGCGCGAACAGCAAGCCCGTGCCCGTGACCTGCCGCGCAACCGGATCATCCGTGAGCACTCGTTATGGCCCCTGGCCAAATCCCAGCCGGATAACCTCGCCGCGCTGGGCAAGATCGAAGACATGCACCCGCGCACCGTGCGCCAGGACGGCGAGTTCCTGCTGGGCCTGATCAAGCGCGCCGGCAGCGTGCCCATGGACCAGTGGCCACCGGCGGTTGCCGAGCCATTGCCGGTGGACGCCGCCACGCTGATCAAGCAACTGCGCGCCCTGGGCCAGGCCGAGGCCGAACGCCTGGACATGGCGCCGGAACTGATGCTGCGCAAGAAAACCCTTGAAGCCCTGGTCAAGAGCGGCTACCCCGAGGGGCCTTACCAATTGCCAGATTCGCTGCGTGGCTGGCGCCGCGAACTGATGGGCCAGGCGCTGCTGGACAGCCTGGCCACTGCCGGAGAACAGCCTTGAAACGTATCTGCTCCATCTATCGCAGCCTCAAACGAAACGAGATGTACCTCTACGTGCTGAAAAGCGATGCACTGGAGCGCGTGCCGGAAAGTCTGCTGGCCGCCTTCGGCAAGCCGCACCACGCCTTCGACCTGGTGCTGAGCCCGGAGCGCAAGCTGTCCCGCGAGGACATCACCGTGGTTCTGGAGAACCTCGAAAAGCAGGGTTACCACCTGCAAATGCCGCCGGCCGAGGACGAGTACATCGAACACTTGCCCGAAGAGCTGCTGCGACGCAATGACCCGATGTGATCGGTCAGTGCCCCGTCCGGGGCACATTCATCAATGGAATTCAATTTTTGGCGGCGGCCGCACGGTACAGTGAACTGGACCGGCGGCCGCCTGCAGTGTTTTTGAAAGGTTTGAACCATGCGCGTTCTGATTGCTGAACACGATCACCCGCTGTACGCCCGGCTGCTGCGCGAAGCGGCGCCGGACCTTGAGGTCATGACCAGTGGCGACTCCGCCGAATTGTCGCGCCTGGCGGCCGATTGCCCGGTGTGGCTGGGCCAGCCGGATCTTCTGGCCACCTTGCTGCGCCAGGGGCACCAGCCACAATGGCTGCAATCCACCTGGGCCGGCATTACGCCGCTGCTGGCCGACGGCCTGCCGCGGGATTACCGCCTGACCCGCGCCGTGGGCATTTTTGGCCAGGTGATGGCCGAATACGTGCTGACTTACATGCTTGGCCATGAGCGTGAAGTGCTGGCGCGGCTGGTCAGCCAGGTCGAGCGCAAGTGGGATAACCGCATGGGCCAGAGCCTGGCGGGGCGCAAAGTGCTGATCGTCGGTACCGGTGATATCGGCCGCAGCGTTGCGCAATTCCTGCAGCCGTTTGGCGTTGAGCTGTACGGCATTGCCAGTGAGGCCCGTGAGCAGGCGCCGTTTGTCGAAGTTGCCGGGCTCGACGCGTTGCCGCGCCTGGTGGGTGAGGTGGACTACGTGGTCAACCTGCTGCCTAACACACCGAACACCCACGATTTGTACAATGCGGCGCTGTTCAAGCAATTCAAGCCGACCGGGTTGTTCATCAACGTCGGGCGCGGCGTGGCGGTGGTCGATGCAGACCTGGTGGAAGCGTTGAAGGAAGGTCATCTGGCCGGCGCGGTGATCGACGTTTGCCGTCAGGAGCCATTGCCCCAGCGCCATCCGTTCTGGACTGCCTGGGGCTTGCTGTTGACCGGCCACAGCTCGGCGCCGACTTCGCCGGGGATGATGGTGCAATTATTTGTCGAGAATTTGCGCGCGTACCAGGCGCAGGAAACGTTGCGCGGCGAAGTGAGTTTCGAGCGCGGTTACTGACAGCGCGAAGGCCCGGCAACGCGTGTTGCCGGGCGCTTACAAATTTCTGCAAACACTAATCAGATGTTCGTTTCGCAGGCCGTATGTGAGGCTCGTACCCCTCTCCAGATGGGTACATTCTCATGTTGAATGCTGGCACTGTGTCTCTCCCTCCACGGGTAACTTCGCAACTTTCCCTGCTTTCTACCGAGCCGGCGGAGCTCCCTCTATTGCCCTCTGCTCTGGGTGCTACGGCCGATCGCGATACGCAGGCCCTCGCCCCAGTCCCCCGGCAATCCGGTCTCACCGCGGCGTTGGGCGACCGCGAGAATCTGCGGACACTGGGCCAGAAGCTCAACGAAATCGCCAGCCGTCTTGGCGTGAATGCCAGCCCTCAAGCGGTGCTGGCCGCGCTGCAAACGACACCGATGCAAATACACCCCGACTCGTCCTACCCGACCCAGGCGGGTAAAGCGCCGACGGTAGAGACCTTTCTCGGAAGTATCGGCTTGGGGTTGCCCACCAATCATTTTCAGCTGACCGGTCATGCCCATGCGGTGAGTGACAGGGCACTGGAGCATCCGCTCGGCAATTTTGGCGGCGGGTTGTCCTGGCCTGTTCCCATGAGCGCCGCTGAACAGCGCAGGTTACTGGCGGCGGCTACCGACCATGGCAGCCAGAACCCCAATGCACCACACATCGGCGCAAGCGTGGGTGTACTGGAATATCTGAACGCGAACCAGCCGTTGTCGGGCGAGGCATTGGCTGATCCTGCCAAGGCACTCGAAACCCTCGTCAGCTCCACCCGCGGGCAGGCACTGGGGCAAGCCATCCGGGATCAGCTCGGGGGCGTCGCCACCGATGCCAGCGTGAACGAATACGTACTGAGCGCAATCCACCTGCTGCTGGATCCCGAGTCCATTACGGCGCCGCACCGTAACCGTGTGGCAGGTTTCGACCTCGCGCAACACGCCCACTGGGGCAGGCCGGCTTCGGCAGTGCTCGAGCGCCTGAGCACTTTCCTGCACGAAAATCACCAGACCAGTCCCGAGATGGCCAAGGCCGGCGCCTATTTGTTACTGGCACGAAAGGCGCCCGAGTTTTTGATCAAGGACATCCCCGACCGCGTGACCTACGGCAGCCCGGCCTGGGTAAGTCTCGCGGTCGCAGCGGCGGCCATAGAGGCGCAGTTCCCCGGAAAGGTGGCGCACATGACCTTTGCCCAAGTCATGTCCAGCGCGGAAAACGCGATCCTGACGAATCGAGCCGCCGCCGAACATGCACAAAAGGCGGCATTGGTGGACTGGGCCGTGGTCAACGGGATCGTCACATGCCAGCCAGGTGATCGTTACAGCGACGATGAGATAGACCGTGCAAGGACGGCATTCAACGCACAACTGAAGTCGACGCTTGCGGCTACCGGTTTGTTGGAAGCGGAGATTCCAAGCCGTAAAGACATTGCGTTGGCCCATTTGAAGGAGCGGTTTGGCGAACACGTACCTTTTGAAGAGAAACGACTGAAGATCGTTGACTCGAAACAACCGTCAGCCCAACCACTTTATGATCCGAACCGGGCGCCCGGCGGGCTTTTCTCGTTGTTGGACATCGCCATGAGCGGACTTGGCCAATACCCATGGGAAACCAGGGACCCGAGCATTGCCGAGGCAATCAAAGGCAAGAGCCTGGATTTCAGCGTGAACAAAATCTTCAACGAAGAATTTGAACAAGCAATCACTTCTCGCCAGCAAGGGGTTCGCAGCGTCATCAAGCACCTTGTCGCAACACTGCCCTTGGTTGACCGGGAAAACCTGGAGTTTGCAAAGCTCGAGTTTTTTCAGAAAAACACTTATGAACTGGGCCTCGACTTCACCTCTAAAAAACGGCAGGGCGCGGAAAACAAACTGTGGGTCAAGGCCACCGGAAGAAATGGCAACACCGTTTATGAAATTGATTTGAACGCAGGTGCAATCAAGTCGGTGCCGGCCTCGGAGTTAACAACAAAACGCGAGCGGCAGGCCAACAAGGAGTTCAAGACGGAGCCCTTCAAGCCCAAGACCGTGAGCGAGGCTGCCCTTGGCCAAAAGAGCCAGGACGGCTTGTCAACGCCGCCCCCCAGTTTTTCCAGTGCGCGAACCCAGCACATCGCCGATGCCTTTGTTGAGCATCTTGATCTCGACAGTGATGACATAAAAACCTATGCCCGGGGTGTCACCTCGTTCGATAAACAAATGGCAACCGAGTGGAACGTCACCCACTTTTTTCTTGACCTGATTCCGCTCAGGTCCGCCATCGTGAATTTTTCCAGGGGTAACCACCTGGAAGGGGCCAGTGACCTGGCGCTGGATGTCTTTGGTTTTGTCACGGCGGGCGCGGGTGTGGCGGCGAAAGTCACGAAGGCGGGGGCCAAGGTCGCGAGCGCCGCCGCCAAGGCCATTCAAGTGGCAAAAGTCATCGGTGTGGCTGCCATTCAAGCATTCAACCCATTGGATGGCTTCAGCGAACTGGTCGCGGGCGGTGCCCGATTGCTGGGCAAAGGCGCCAACTTTGTACGCGCCACGGGTGCAGAGGTGGTCAACAAGCTCAGGGGCGCGAGCGGCAGCTATGACCTGTTGAAGGCTGCCAGTAAACACTATGACGCAGCAGCGACGGGTACCTTCAAGGTCGCCGGGCAAAGCGTTGATGGAGGCGCGGTACTCCAGAACGGTCGATGGTATGCGTTTGATGTGGACAGGATGCGGCCTTACGGCAGCCCTCTTGAAGGCTTCACCGCAAAAACGAGTGCGATGGATGGGGCGATCATCACCACGCCTGCCGAGCAGGGCAGCGCCCTGAACAACCGGTTGCTTGGCGACTACAGCGTGGCCGAATCGAAAATAGCCGGGCTTGCGCGCAACAGTCAGGGGATCTATGTGGCGGCGGACGGTCACTTGTCCCACATCCGCCATACCGATACTGCCGGCAACACTGCGGTCTACGAAGTGCGGCAAGTGACTCGCACCGCCGACGGTGCCGTACAGGCGCAGATTTATCACAACAACCGGCAAACGCCGTTGCTGGTGCAGCACCTTCAGGGGGACCAATGGCAGCGCCTGGGGGCACGCGGCGGTAACCCGCCTTCTGTGGCATCAGACCTGGGGCCGGAAATTGGCGGGGGCGGTGAGGGGACGATCTACGACAGTCTCGACGGGAAAAGTGTCTATAAGGACTATGGCCCTTCATCCATGACTTCTGCCGACGACTTTGTCGATAACGAGACCCTGTGCCTGAACAGCTATTACGGTGACGGCTTTGCAACCACGATATTTGAAAATGGTCGCCGTTATTTGAAAATGGGCAAGCTGGACGGGGTGGATGTAAATACCCTGGCAAGGGGAAGTTTGCCCCCAGAGGCCAGGCTTTTACTGGATGACGCATTTCGGCGCATGGAACAGAAAAATCTTTACCACAACGATCTGCAGTTAAGTAATTTCCTGTATTCAGCGAGGGATAATAAAATCTATCCAGTGGACTTGAACGCAAACGGTCTTGAAGACATGACACCGTTTCTCGTCAGTATGTACAAGCGTGATCGAGACGAGCTGCGCAGGGCCTATTACGCGCTGATCGCCAAGGCGTAGCTGCACTTGTGGCGGGTGTACCCTGCTGTGATCGCAGCAGCAGGGTTTTGACGTGACCGTCAACGACTGCCAGAGCGTGTTCAGTCCTGGTGGTTGAAGTCGCCTTCGGACACCAGCTCGTTCAATGGACGACGCGGGCTCGGGGTTTCCCGGGCTTGCAGGTAGTCGGCCAGGGTCGATTTGTCGCCGAGCTTGCCAATCGCCACGGCAGCGTGCAGGGCGTAACCTTCAGGAATCTTCAGTTCCTTGCGGGTCAGTTCCTGGTCGAAACCGGCCATGCCGTGGGTGTGCCAGCCGCTGAGGCTGGCTTGCAGCGCCAGGTGGCCCCAGGCCGAGCCGGTGTCAAAGGTGTGCCACAGGGCCGGGGTTTCTTCGGCGGCACCAGGCACGGCAAAGGTCGTCTTCGACGCGACGATCACCAGGGCCGAGGCATGCTGCGCCCAGCCACGGTTGAATTCGTTCAGCAGGCCCAGGAAACGTTCCCAGTTCGGCGTGTCGCGGCGCGCATAGAGAAAACGCCATGGCTGCGAGTTGTAGGCCGAAGGTGACCAGCGCGCGGCTTCGAAGAAGCTCAACAGGGTGTCCACCGGGATGCTTTCGCCGGTGAAGGCGCGCGGCGACCAGCGGTCGGTGAATTGTGGGTGGATCGGATAGTCGGCGACGCGTGGGTTGCTGCTCATTGGGCTGATCCTGATGAAAAACCGGGGTTCAAAACTACTTCGCCGCCGGGTGGCTGACAAGTCTTGTTCTACCGACAGTCGTAAGCGCTTGGCCCCGGGGGCCATGGGCACTAGACTGGCGGCCTTTTAACATACCGATATTGATGTAGAGCCATGGCCGCCAAAGTCGAACCTTTCTGGATCCGCAAAACCCTCGAACAACTCGACCAGGATGAGTGGGAGTCGTTGTGCGACGGCTGCGGCCTGTGCTGCCTGCAAAAGCTCGAGGATGAAGACGACAACAGCGTCTACTACACGCGCATCGCCTGCAAACTGCTGGACCTGAAAACCTGCCAGTGCACCGATTACCCCAACCGTCGCGCCTCGGTGCCCGATTGCATCCAGCTCACTCCGGGCCAGGCCGACCAATTCAAATGGCTGCCGCCCACCTGCGGTTACCGGCTGGTCAGCGAGCGCAAGGATTTGCCGCTGTGGCACCACCTGGTCTGCGGCGATCGCGACGCTGTGCACCAGGAACGCATTTCCCAGTCCGGGCGCATGCTCAGCGAAGGCAGCGTGCCCGAGGATGACTGGGAGGATTACCTGATTTTTCGTGCAGGCTGAGAAGGAGTGTGTATGACGGTTGGAGCCAGGCTGGCGGCGAGCCTGCTGTTGTTGGTATTGAGTGCGCCGGCGTGGGCGGCGAAGAAAGTTGACCTGGACTATCACGTCAAGCTGTTGCCCCAAAGTGATCAGGCAGAAGTGCGCCTGAGCCTGTCCCAGGGCTCGGCGGTGCGCAGCCTCAACTTCGACCTGGGCCGCGACGGCGACTACAGCGACTTCAAGGCCGATGGCCAGTGGCAAGTGTTGCCGGGCATTACCCCGGGTGACAGCCGCGGCCTGTGGCAACCGAGTGCCGACAAGGCCAGCCTGACCTACCGTGTACGCCTCACCCACGCCCGCAAGAAAGGCGTCTATGAAGCGCGGATGACCCCGAGTTGGGCGCTGTTTCGCGGCGAAGACCTGGTGCCCACTGCACGTCTGGATCAACAGGACGGCATTGAACTGGTGTCGCGCCTGGTGTTTGAACTGCCTGCCGGCTGGAAAAGCGTCGAGACGTCCTGGCCGCGCATCGGCAAGAACAAATTCCGCATCGATAACGTTTCCCGCCTGTTTGACCGGCCCACCGGCTGGATGCTCGCGGGTACGCTGGGCAGTCGCAGGATGCGCCTGGGGGAAACCGAAATCACCGTGGCGTCGCCCAAAGGGCAAGGCATGCATCGCATGGATGTGCTGACCTTGCTGACGTTTGTCTGGCCGCAAGTGCAAGCGGCATTCCCACGGCACCCGGCGAAATTGCTGGTGGTGGGCGCCAGTGACCCGATGAGGCGCGGTGCGTATTCGGCGCGGGACTCGATTTACCTCAACAGCCGTACGCCGTTGGTCAGCGAGAACGGCAGCAGCCCGTTGATCCGTGAAGTGGTGCAGGCTATCGGCCGCTTCAACGACCACCAGGGCAGCGATTGGATCAGCGAGGGCTTGGCGCAGTACTACGCTATTGAACTGATGCGCCGCGCAGGGGGGATCAGCGACGATCGTTATGCCGCCCTGCAGGCCCGGCTGGCCAACGAAGGCAAGGACGTGACCACCCTGCGGGTCGAGCACGCCAATAGCGCGACCGTCTCACGAGCGGTGGTGTTGTTGCAGGAGCTGGACCGCGAGATTCGTGTGAAAACCCACAACAAGCGTTCGCTGGATGATTTGACCCAGGCGGTGATGCGCTTGAACAGCATCAGCACAAATGAATTCGTGCAGCTGGGGGAGAGCATTATTGGCGAGTCGTCGGTAGTACTCGATACCAAACTGCTGCACTGAAACCAAGGTGGGAGCGGGCTTGCTCGCGAAAGCGGTGTATCAGAAACACAGTCAGTGACTGACACTCCGCTTTCGCGAGCAAGCCCGCTCCCACTTTTGATCGGGTTAACCCACAGTTTTGCTGGCGTTTTCAGCCGCCACTTCAGCCTTGGTCTTGAGGTTTTTCAGTTCCTCACCGGCGCGTTCGATCTTGGTCCGCACGCTGTTCATTTCCTGGCGGCTGCGCTCCAGCAACTCTTTCGCCGAGCTATGCCCGCTGATCCCGCGTGCCAGCGCTACGCCGCCAATCGCCACCTGGATCAAACCGAAAAAGCCGCCACGGCGCAGGCCTTTGCCCATCATCACCACACCGCCAGCCAGGGAGCCGATGCGTTCCCAGCCCTGGACGTTTTGCGTGGGTTGGGGCTCGAACGGGGTGGACCGGATAACGGGTCGCAGGGTTTTGCTGTCGCTCATGATCTGTCTCCAACAAGGGCTGATTGATATGCAGCTGACTGCACACAGGCCGCGGATGTTCCCAAAAAATCAGTATTTGGGGCCCGAACGGGTGTTGTTGCCCTTGGCCAGACGGTCGTAAAGCACCACGTTGACGGTGGCGGCGAGGTTCATGCAACCGGTGGTCGGGATGTAGATCACGTCTTCACACCAGTCGCGAATCTCTTTGTCGAGGGAGCCGTCTTCCGGGCCGAAGATATACAGCGCACGGTCTGGATGGGTGTATTCGGGGAGAGGGCGGGCGCCTTCCACCAGCTCGACGGCGACGGGGATGCAGCCCAGGGGCAGGATCTTTTTCAGGTCGTCGATACCGATCAGCGGAATGTCGTGGTGGACCTTCTTGGTGTCGGTAATAAAGTCCCGGGCCCGCTCATAGCGCTTGCCGGTGTAGAACACCGAGGCCACGCCGTAGCAGCCGGCGGCGCGCATCACCGAGCCGACGTTTTCGGGGGATTTGGGGTTGTACAGACCGATGCAGCTGTAGCGTTTATTGCCCACGGGAAAGGGTGCCTTCGAGAAAAACCGCGATTATACGGCCTCGGGCTAATGCATTGCTTGGGCGATCGCTATCGCGGGCAAGCCCGGCTCCCACATTTGGAATGCAATCCCTTGTGGGAGCCGGGCTTGCCCGCGATGAGGCCGTCACATTCAGCGAAGATACTCAGTCGTCTTTCTTCATCAACCCGGCCAACGCCGCAAACGGGTTGTGCGTCGCCTTGGCGATCGTCGGGCTGCTGGTGGAGCCTTCGCCGAAATACTGCTGGTCGGTATAACGCGAGTGTTCGTTGTCGTGGCAATACAGGCACAGCAACTCCCAGTTGGAGCCGTCCTGGGGGTTGTCGTCATGGTTGTGGTTGCGGTGGTGCACGGTCAGTTCGCTCAGGCGCTTGCCGGCGAATTCACGGGCGCAGCGGCCACACACGTGGGGGTACATCTTCAGGGCTTTGTCGCGGTAGCCCATTTCCCGGTCGCGCTGGGCATCGGCGAGGATGCGATCCAGCTTGGCGGTGTGGGAGGGCGGGTTGGTCGAGCTCATCATGGCTCCTGTCTTTTAGTGGATCACGGATAGCGTTGATTCTAGCTGCTTGCGGGCTAATAAACCTCCGGCTTTTTCAGGCGCGGTCATGCCGGTGAGGGGGATTGTTTGTAGTATCGACGAACTGAATTCATAAGGAGCGGTACTCATGCGGATGCATTCATGGTTGTGGGCGCTGCTGTTGTGCGCCGTCAGTGTTCAGGTCCAGGCGTTTTCCACGCCCCAGCCAGGCGAGGTGATCGATGTGGAGCTGGAGCAGCTCCACCCGACCCAGGCCGTCATCGGTTTTGATCAGATTCATTACAAGCTGGGAGTATTTGCCGAGTCGCCCAAAAAAGTGTTCGACGAATATTGTGAAACCAACGGCCAGGGCGGTGTCGACAAGGTGCCTGAAGATGCCGATCTGCATAAGCCAGGCAGCTTCACCTGCAAAGACCCGGTGGGCGCTCACGTGGCGGACATGAAAACCGTGGTGGTCGGCCCCGCTGGCCAGTTGTACCTCACTGACGGCCACCACTCGTTCAGTACCTTGTGGGAGCAGCCAGGTGCCGGCGCCAAACTGAAGATGTGGGTGCGGGTCACCGATAACTTCAGCGACAGTCCCGACCTGGCGACTTTCTGGAAACGCATGGAGCAGGGCCGCAAGGTCTGGCTCAAGGACGGCCAGGGCAAGACCATCACGCCTGAGCAAATTCCGGCACACCTGGGCTTCAAGGACCTCGGCGACGATATGTTCCGCAGCCTGGTTTACTTCTCCCGCAAGGCGTCCTACGGCAAGCCGACCTCTGGTGAGGTGGTGCCGGAATTCCTGGAGTTTTACTGGGGAGGATGGTTGCGCACGCAGATTGACCTCGGCGCGTTCAACCTGAACAAGCAAGGCGGGTATGAAAAGGCAATCGAGGCGGTAGCCAAGCGCATGGTCAGCCTGGCGCCCGAGGCACCGGTAGGGGACAGCGGCTTCAGCGCCCGGCAGTTGGGCGGCTTCACGTCACTTGACCGCAAAGAACTGAACGATACGTTCAAGAAGAAAGTGCCCTACGTTATCGACAGTAGAAGTAACTAAGTGACGAACCGGCAGGGGCGGCCTTGTGCTGTTTCTGTCGGGCGTATAACGGCTTAATATACAGTAAAGATCCGGCAAATATCGATTTAAATGCCGTGGGGCATTTAATTGGCTTCAGGGTGATAAAGTGTTGGACTAACTTTGCCAGTTTGTTTAATGTGGCGCCTCTTGGCCTACTGCCGTTAGTGTGTTCTGTGGTGGCGTCAGGTAGTCAATACGTCAGGTCTTTCCTGGCGACTGTCAGTTTCCCGCAAGCCGGGCTTTCCTTTCACGATATCAACCCCCCGTGGTTGACGTTGTGGCGTTTCAAATCAGAAGCGCTCATCCAGAGCGTACTGCTTCCAATAACCGAAGTCGGGTGGTTGAAGTGTCTGATGATCGTCGTGCAAATAATAAAAAATCGACGCGTTACCCTGTTGTTATAACTTGAAGATTCGGGATAGGTGTCCTGTGCAAGTTGTAAGTTTATGGTGCCCGTTAATAAACTTCTGATGTTCATCTCACTGACATTCACACTGCGTGAATGCAACGGCCTGCTTCAATTGAATGCATGCAATTTTTTGTAGAGGCTGTTGTGTCTAAAGGCGTTGTTCTGGCGGTTTCCGCTTCCTTCCTGTTTGGTGTGCTGTATTTCTTTACCTCCCTTCTTGAACCCTTGAATGGCCAGCAGATATTTGGCTGGCGAATGCTCATCTCCTTGCCCTTCATGACGTTGCTGCTGTGCCTCTCCGGAGACTGGAAGTGGGTGCCGTTGATCTACAAGCGTCTGCGGGAGAAACCCGCATTGCTGCCTTGTGTCGTGCTCACCAGTGCCCTGGTGGGTGTGCAGTTGTGGATCTTCATGTGGGCGCCCCTCAATGGCCACGGCCTGGATGTGTCGCTGGGCTATTTCCTGTTACCGCTGACCATGGTCATCACCGGGCGCATCGTTTACGGCGAACGCCTTTCCCATCTGCAAAAAATTGCCGCTGCGCTGGCGGCGGTGGGCGTGGCCAACGAGCTGTATCGCACGGGCGGGTTCTCCTGGACCACCCTGGTGGTGTGCGTCGGTTATCCGCTGTATTTCGTGCTGCGCAGGCGTTGTGGCACCGGCAACCTCGGCGGGCTGTGGCTGGACATGATGCTGATGATTCCGGTCGCGCTGTGGTTCGTCCTCGGTAGTGAGCCCATCAACGAGACCCTGGCGCAGCGCCCGGCGCTCTATTGGCTGGTGCCACTCATGGGGTTGGTCAGCGCGGCGGCGGGTTATTCCTACATCCTGGCCAGCCGGCTGTTGCCGTTCAGCCTGTTCGGTTTGCTCAGTTACGCAGAGCCGGTGCTGCTGGTGGCCGTGTCGCTGATGCTGGGAGACGCCCTCAAACCGGGCCAATGGATGACCTACCTGCCGATCTGGCTGGCCGTGGTGGTGTTGGTGCTGGAAGGCTTGAGGCATTTGAATCGACTGCGCCGGTCGATCTGACCTACGACCCGCGCAGTGAATTCAGGCGGCTGTTTCAGCCCTTGAGTTTCTCGGCAATCCAGATGGTATGCCGCGTGCCCTTGTTGCCATGGGCAAACACTTGCACTTCCTCGGCCTTGAAGCCGGCCTTGCGCAGTTTGTCGCTGAACTGCTTGTCGGCGCTGGCCGACCACACCGCCAGCACGCCCTTGGGCCGTAGCGCCTTGGCGCAGGCGCTTAGGCCACCGGCGGAATACAGCCAGCTGTTGGCTTTTTGCGTCAGGCCTTCGGGGCCGTTGTCGACGTCCAGCATGATCGCGTCAAACCCCTGGGGCTCGGCCTGCAGCACCTTGGCCACGTCTTCCAGACGGATCACGGTGCGCGGGTCCAGCAGCGGGCGGCCGGACTTTTCCCCCAGTGGCCCGCGATTCCACTCGACCACGCCGGGCACCAGCTCGGCAACCACCACTTCGGCAGTCTTGCCCAAATGCTTGAGCGCTGCCGCCAGGGTAAAACCCATGCCCAGGCCGCCAATCAACACCCTGGAGCCGGGCCGGCCGGCGACTTTGCGGCACGGAATCTCCGCCAGCGCATCCTCGGAACCGTGCATGCGCGTGTTCATCAACTGGCCACCGTCACCGCCCTGAATCTTGATGACAAAATCCTCACCGTATTCGAACAGGCACAAGGCACCGCCGTTGTCGGGGATCGGAGTGGTGTCCAGCAGAACGAAACGTTTCATGGAAATCTCATTGGGAAGGGCATTCTTGCGCGGTTGGGAGTAGCCTTACGACTTTACGGTCAGGCCATGGAGCCATCGATGAAGTGCAGCATTCTAACGGTCATTGTGTGGAGCGCGCTCGCCCTTGGCGGTGTGGCCCAGGCTCAGGAGTCGCAAACCGTGCCGATTACCCCCGCGCCTACGGCGGGTTCACCGGGTACTGCAACGCCCACGCCTTATCCGCAAGTCACGCCACCGGCAACGCCAAAGGCGGCCGGCAGCGGTGAGCCATTGTTGGCACCGATCGTGCTGCCCGCGCCGCCGAAGGACCAGACGATCCCCGGCTTGCAGCAAAACGACATCAAGCCCAAGACCCCGGGCGGCTAAAACTGCTGGGACAGCAATTGCCCGTCCGCCATGCGCAGGCGCCTGGACAGGGCGATAGCAATCGCACGAATGATCTTGGCCGCGATTTTCGGTGCATCGTTGAGCATCTTTTCCAGGGAATCCTTGCCCAGGTTCAATAGCACGCAATCGCTGGCCGCCACACAGCTGGCGGAGCGGCGCTCGCCGTCCAGCACAGCCATCTCGCCAAAGGTCCGCCCGCTGCGCAAGGTGGCGATAGTCAGGCGCTGGCCTGCATGGTTGGTCTTCTGCACCGCCACCTGGCCTGAGTGAATGATGCACATGAAGGTGCCCGCGTCGCCCTCGAGGAAAATCACCTCATCGCGGGCGATGCTGCTGATGTTGAAATAGCCCGCCGCTACGTGGAAGTCTTCCGGCAGCAACGGGTCGAACAGGCCGCAATCCATCAGCATGTCGCGGATTTCGTTATTGAGTAAGGTCGGTTCTGGCATGAGGCTTACAGTCTTTGTCCATAAATCGTGCAGGGCGCGCCCGGCGGTCAAGTGTTCAGACCGGCCCGCCAGGCGGAGTTCCTTAAATCAGCCCCAGCGCCTTGAAAACAAATGCATATTCGAGTGCTACGTCACGTAATCCCTGGTAACGACCACTCATGCCGCCGTGGCCAGCGCCCAGTTCGGTCTTGAGCAGCAACAGGTTGTCGTCGGTCCTGGTGTCGCGCAGCTTGGCCACCCACTTCGCCGCTTCCCAGTACTGCACGCGGCTGTCGTTGTAGCCGGCGATCACCAGCGTCGCCGGGTAGGCCTGGGCGCTGACGTTTTCGTACGGCGCGTAGGCCTTGATCCGCTCATACACCTCCGGCTCTTCAGGGTTACCCCATTCGTCGTATTCGGTGATGGTCAGCGGCAACTCGGGGTCGAGCATGGTGTTGAGCACATCGACGAACGGCACTTCGGCAATCGCCGCCTGGAACAGCTCCGGGCGTTGATTGAGCACCGCGCCGATCAACAGGCCGCCGGCGCTGCCGCCGCTGATGGCCAGTTGCTTGGAGGTGGTCAGGCCCTGGGCGATCAAGTGTTCGGCGCAGGCGATAAAGTCGCTGAAGGTGTTTTGCTTGTGCTCCTGCTTGCCGCCGCGATACCAGGCCTCACCCAGTTCGCCGCCGCCGCGTACATGGGCAATGGCGAAGGCCACGCCACGGTCCAGCAGGCTCAGGCGGGCGTGGGAGAACCACGGGTCGAGGCTGTGGCCGTAGGCGCCGTAGCCGTACAGATACAGGGGCGTCGGCTTACCCAACTGGTCGCGTCGGACGACAAGACTGATCGGCACCTGAGTGCCATCGGCCGACGTTGCCCACAGGCGTTGGCTGACGTAGTCGTCGGCGTTGAACACGCCCAGCACCGGGGTTTCCTTGAGCACTTGTTGTGCGCCGCCGGCCAGTTCCAGCTGACGAACCTGGGCCGGGCGGTTCAGGGCCTCATAGCGCAGGCGGATCTTGTCGCTGGCAAATTCCAGGCTGTTTTGCACATAGAGGCTGTAGGCCGCGTCCGGTAACTCCACGCGATAAGCGGCTTGCCCCTGTGGGTGCACTTCGATGATCGGCAGGCCGCCGATCCGCAGGCTCAGGGTCATGGCCCGGGCATTGAGGCTTACGCCATCGAGCATTACCGCGTCGTCGTGGGGGATCAGGTTCAGCCAGTCGTCCTGGGTCGGCACACTGCCGGTGTCGGCCGCCTGGAACAGCGCAAAGTTGATGCCGTCACGGTTGCTGCGGATAAACCAGGTCCACTGGTCGTCCAGCTTGCCGTGGTCGACGTCATATTCATGGCCTTCGACCCGTGGCGCCATGCAGGTAAACGCCTGCTGCGGCTTTTCGGCGTCCAGGGCCCAGATCTCGCTGGTGGTCTTGCTGCCCAGGGCCAGCAGCAACTGACGCTCGGAGCTGGAGCGGTAGCAGTGCAGGAAGAAACGTCCGTCAGGCTCGTGGAACACTTCTTCGGCGGCAGTGCCGTCCAGGCGATAGCGATACAGCTTGTGCGGGCGATGGGTGTCGTCCAGTTCGGTGAAGAACAGGGTCAGGCTGTCGTTGGCCCAGGTCATGCTGCCATCGCAGTCTTCAAACTCCAGTTCGCTGACCTTGCCGGTGGCCAATTCCTTCACGTAGAGGGTGTAGATCTCTTCGCCGCTGGTATCCAGGCTGTAGGCCAGGCGCTGGTGGTCCGGGCTGATGCTGAAGGCGCCGAGGGAGAAAAAGCCGCCATTGGCCAGTACGTTCGGGTCCAGCAGCAGCTCTTCCGCGCTTTCGTCGACCTGTTGGCTGTCGTCCGCCGGGCGCGGGCAGCGGTAGTGGCGGGCGTATTCGTCGCCGGCGGTGGTGCGGGTGTAATACAGGTACGGGCCCCAGGGCGAGGGCAGGGACAGGTCGGTTTCGAGAATGCGGCCCTTGATCTCCTCGAACAGGGTCTCGCGCAGCGCCTGCTGGTCGGACAATTGTGCTTCTTGCCAGGCATTTTCCGCCTTGAGGTAATCGAGCACCTCGGCGCTGTCACGCGCTTGCAGCCAGGCATACGGGTCGGTGCCTGGGGCCTTGCGGGCGATCGGGGCGGCAGTGATGTGGGTCGATGGGGGCATGGATCACTCTCTGTCTGGCGGTTGGCCGACGGCATTGCAGCCTCGGCACTGAAAAGCCGTTATCATAGCGGCCTGTTTGCCTACCTTGCCATGGACACCATGACCGAGAACGACTATCTGATCGCTTGGGGCCTCTACGCCTTCGCAGCCCTGGGTTGCCTGTTGGTGTGGTTTGCCATGACCCGCTGGATGTGGCGCTGGCTGCGCGAGCCACTGCGGTTGCTGGTGGCGGTGCTGCTGTTCAGCCCGACCATCGTCGACCCGGTGAAGACCCAGTTCGCCCCGGCCGTGGCCATCACCGCCCTGGACCTGGTGCTCAAGGTCGGCAACAACGCCTGGCGGGCGATTTCCGATCTGTTCATGTATTGCATGATCGCGTTCGGCGTGTACCTGGTGTTCGTGCTGATCCGCTGGCCCATCGAGCGTGCCGCCAGGGTTCGTCGTGAGCAGAAGGCCGCCGCTGCGGCAGCCGCTGCTGCCGAGCCGGAGGATGACGACGAACCCTTCGCCGATGAGCGTTACGGTCGCCCGGCACCTGTCAGCGGTATGCGGGTCGAACCGCGCCTTTAACGTTGTACGCCCTGTATCGAGAAGCCTGGCATGTGTGAATTATTGGGCATGAGTGCCAACGTACCGACCGATATCGTCTTCAGCTTCACCGGGCTGATGCAGCGCGGCGGACGTACCGGGCCCCACCGCGACGGTTGGGGCATCGCCTTCTACGAGGGCCGTGGCCTGCGGTTGTTCCAGGACCCGGCGGCCAGCAGCGAATCGGAAGTCGCGCTGCTGGTGCAGCGTTATCCCATCAAGAGTGAAGTGGTGATTGGCCATATCCGCCAGGCCAATGTGGGCAAGGTGTGCCTGTCCAATACCCATCCGTTCGTCCGTGAACTGTGGGGCCGTAACTGGTGCTTTGCGCATAACGGTCAACTGGCGGACTTCAACCCCCGCGCCACGTTCTACCGCCCGGTGGGCGATACCGACAGCGAAGCGGCGTTCTGCGATTTGCTCAACCGAGTCCGTGAAGCGTTCCCGGAACCGGTGGACATCGAACAGGTGCTGCCGGACCTGATCGCCGCCTGCAGCGAATACCGCAGCAAGGGCGTGTTCAACTGCCTGCTCAGCGACGGTGACTGGCTGTTCTGCTATTGCTCGACCAAACTGGCACAGATCACCCGGCGTGCGCCATTTGGCCCTGCACGGTTGAAAGATGTCGACGTGATCGTCGATTTTCAGGCCGAAACCACCCCCAATGACGTGGTGACGGTAATTGCCACCGAACCCCTGACCGAAAACGAGACCTGGACCCGCTACGAACCGGGCCAGTGGAGCCTGTGGCGGCGCGGCGAATGTGTCAGCCAAGGTAAAACGGAATAAGGACGTCGAATATGTTGCTCAGCTATTTGCGACTGGTGTTGTTTGCCGTGGGGCTGTTGGTCGGTGTGCAGGTGCCGGGGTTTATCAGCGACTACGCCAAGCGCGTCGAAGCCCACTTGATCGAAGCCCAGACCGGCTTGCGCGGCTTCGATGCCACGGCGCAACAGTTCTTCAACGGTGACTTGCAGGCGCTGGTGGCCCATTACCGTGCCAGTGACGACCCGGTGTTTCGCAGCGATGCCAACAGCCTGGGCACCTTGCTCGACCGCCAGGCAGCGCTGGATAAGCAGTTCCAGGCGATGCAGGGCCCGTGGTACATCCGCGCGCTGCAAGTGGCGGTGGCCGCCGACCCGGCGATTCGCCAGGAAACCTGGAACGGCTACAGCTACATGCTGTTGCTGACCCCGGAAGCCATGGGCTGGGGCCTGGGCGGGGCGATGTTGTTGTCGTTCGGCATCGAGTGCCTGTTCCGCCTGATCGACTGGGTGGTGTTGGGCGGCAAGCGCCTGCGCCAGAGCCGACCGATTGAAGAGCGGGACCTCAAGGGGCTTTAAAGGCTGACGCGGTCAAATTGTGGGAGCGGGCTTGCTCGCGAATGCGGTGCGTCAGTGACATAGGGGTTGGCTGGCACACCGCATTCGCGCGCAAGCCCGCTCCCACAGTTTTAAATCGGTTCCTTCAGTGGCATGGGTTTGCTCAACACCATCAAGTCCTCGCCCACCTTCTGCGCATACTGCTGCACCACGCTCTGGCACAGCGCCACAATTTCCTCCACCAACTCCACGCCCACTCGCCACGACACCACCACCTGCAGGTTCGGCGGCCGTTGTTCCATGGGCAGCATGGTCAATTCACCTCGTGCCAGCTCTTCACTGACCAATACGGGCGGGAACGCACCAATCCCGAACCCGTCCCGCAGCAGGCGGGTGATCGCTGACACCGAGTTCACACAGTTCATCCGTGGGGCGGATACGCCGTTAGCCTGCATCAGGCTGAGCACGTCCTGGTGCGGACAGGAGTTTTTCGAGTAGGTGATGATGCGCTCCTGGGCCAGTTCGGCGAGGGACGCGTAGTCGCGGTTGTAGATCGAGTGGCTGGCGACGATCCAGCCCATGGGGTGGCTGGCCAGTTCCAGGCTGCGCAAGGTTTCCTGGCGCAGCAGGTCGGTTTGCAGGATCAGGTCGAGAAAGCCTTTTTGCAACTGATCGCTGAGGTTCAGCGCGGTATCGGCGACCAACTCGATTTCTACCCGCGGAAAGTTGTCCGTCAGTTCTGCCACCAGCGCGCTCAGCCAGGTGTGGATCACCGTGTCCATCACTCCGATGCGGATACGCCCGACCTTGCTGCTGGTGGTTTCCAGGGACTGCTTGAGCCCTTGCATGGTCGCCATCATCTGCTCGGCATAATCGAGCACCTTCAAGCCTTCCGGCGTCAGGCTCACACCTCGGGAATCGCGCAGGAACAGCTTCACCCCCAACTCGCTTTCCAGCACGGCGATACGGCTGGAGATCGAGGCCTGGGTGGTGAACAGCTTCTCTGCCGTGAGGCGAAAGCTCTTGAGCTTGGCCACCCAGACGAAGGTTTCGAGGAACTTCAAATTCATGGGATCAACTTTTCTTATGCATGGATTGTTTTTTATTAGTTGGACGCAGCGTGCCGCAACCGCCAAAAATCGAGCTGTCTCACGATAAGCGTCGTTGGGGCTCGGGACAACATCGTTGCGAGATCTTGGTAAAAGATCCCACACTACAAAAAAATAAAGCCTACAGGAGCCCTACCGTGAGCCGCCTGCTATTGAACTGCGACATCGGCGAAAGCTTTGGCAACTGGACCTTGGGTCTGGACGCCGAAGTCATGCCGTTCATTGATTGCGCCAACGTAGCCTGCGGTTTCCACGCCGGCGACCCGAGCATCATGCGCAAGACCGTCAGCCTGGCCTTCGAGCATGGCGTGCAGGTGGGCGCGCACCCGGCGTACCAGGACCTGCAGGGTTTCGGCCGCCGCTCCATGGCCTACACCCCGCAGGAAATCCAGGACCTGTTGCACTACCAGGTCGGCGCCCTCGACGGTATTTGCCGGGCCCAGGGCGGGCGGGTCAGCTACGTCAAACCCCATGGCGCGATGTACAACGACATGATGGCCAAGCCTGCGCAATTGCGTGCGGTGATCCAGGCCGTGGCGGCCTACGACGCCAGCCTGCCATTGATGCTGATGGCCACCCGCGACAACAGCGCCGCCCAGGCCCTGGGTGACGAATATGGCGTGACCCTGTGGTTCGAAGCCTTTGCCGACCGTGCCTACGACAGCGCCGGCCATCTGGTCTCCCGCCAGTTGCCGGGCGCGGTGCATCATGACCCGGAAAAGATCATCCAGCAGGCCTTGATCATCGCCCGGGGAGAACAGTTGGTCGCCAGTGATGGCAGTCCGTTGCACCTGCAAGCCAATACCTTGTGCGTGCATGGCGATAACGCCAGCTCAGTGGCTGCCGTGCAGCGCATCCGCGAGGCGTTGACCCCAGCATGAAGCCACGGATTGAAGTGGTGGCCATCGACTGCCTGATGGTGCGCCTGTTTGAGGTGATCGCCGAAGACAACATGCCCTGGATGCTCGCCGCCACCCGCCGTTTGCGCGAAGGTTTTGGCCCGGCGCTGGTGGACCTGGTGCCGTCCTACACGACCCTGATGGTGCACTACGACCTGCTGGCGCTGGACCCTGGCCAGGCACGGGCGTTGATCGACCAGGCGCTCAAGGAATTGCAGCCCGAACCCAAGGGCAGCGGGCGATGCCATGTGTTGCCGGTCTGGTATGACCTGAGTGTCGGCCCGGAGTTGGCGTTGCTGGCGCAGCGCAGTGGCCTGGCAGTGGAGGAGGTGATTCGCCGTCACAGCCAGCATGAGTACCAGGTATTCGCCTTGGGCTTCGCCCCGGGGTTTGCTTTTATGGGGCTGGTGGATGAACAGCTCGCGACACCGCGGCTCAACACCCCGCGCAAGCGGGTGGCGGCGGGCAGCGTGGGCATCGCCGAGCGGCAGACGGCGGCTTATCCGGTGGTCTCGCCAGGTGGCTGGAACCTGATCGGCCGCACACCGGCCAAGTTGTTTGACCGCGAACGCGACGGCTACAGTCTGATGCAGCCGGGGGACACCGTGCGTTACGAAGCGGTCAGCCATCGCGAATTCATCAACCTGGGTGGCGATGACACACCGTTGGAGGCCCAGGCATGAGCCGCTTGTTGATCGAGGCCAGCACCCCGCTCTGCTTGTTGCAGGACGCTGGACGTTTTGGCGTAAGGCACTTGGGCGTGACCCAGGGCGGCGCGCTGGATTGGGTGTCGATGTCGTGGGCCAATTGGTTGCTGGGCAATGCCCTGGATGCGCCGGTGGTGGAAATCACCTTGGGTGGCTTCACCGTGCAGGCCGAGGCCTATTGCCTGCTGGCGCTGGCCGGGGCGGACTTGGGCGCGTATGTCGACGAGCGCGCGATCAGCCCGGGGCGCAGCTTTATTCTGCAAAAGGGCCAGCGCTTGCGTTTTACCCAGCCATTCAGCGGTGCGCGGGCTTACCTGGCAGCGCCGGGCGGGTTTGATGCGCCGCAGGTGCTGGGCAGCTGCGCCACGGTGGGACGTGAAGAACTGGGCGGGCTGGATGGCTTTGGCCGGTCACTGGCCGAAGGTGCGCAATTGACCTATTCGGGCGTGGGCGGTGCGATGCAGGTGTTGTCCGCCGGGCAATTGCCGAAGCTGGATTCCAAGGCGCCACTGGAGGTGATCCTCGGGGCGCAGATCGGTCAGTTTGGCGGGCAGAGTCTGTTTGATGTGTTCAACAGCGAGTGGACCCTCGACAGCCGTTCCGACCGCATGGGCATGCGCTTGCTTGGCACGCCGCTGGAGTATCAGGGGCCGTCGCTGATCTCGGAAGGCATCCCGCTGGGGGCGATCCAGGTGCCGCCGGACGGGCAGCCGATTGTGTTGCTCAATGACCGGCAGACCATTGGCGGCTATCCGCGACTGGGGGCGTTGACGCCATTGGCGTTGGCGCGGCTGGCGCAGTGCTTGCCGGGGGAGAAGGTGAGGTTGGCGCCGGTGGTGCAGGAGACGGCGCATCGCCAGCAAGTGGAGTATTTGCAGTACCTTGCCAGAAACTAAAGACCGCCGCAGGACAAAATGTGGGAGCGGGCTTGCTCGCGAAGGCGGTGTATCAGCCAATATATTCGGTGACTGACACTGCGCTTTCGCGCGCAAGCCCGCTCCCACATTTGATCGTGGTTGTCTGGGAAACAACTTACTTCGACAAAAAGCGCATCCCTTCCTCAAGCCCGCGCAACGTCAACGGAAACATCTGGTCTTCGATCAAGTCCCGGACAATCCCGGTGGACGCCGTATAGCCCCAGGTATCTTTCGGGTACGGATTAATCCAGATCAGCTTCTTGTACTTCTCCATGAACCGCTGCATCCACACATACCCGGGCTCTTCATTCCAGTGCTCGACGCTGCCGCCGGCCTGGGTGATTTCATACGGCGCCATGGCCGCATCGCCGATAAAGATCACTTTGTAGTCGGCACCGTACTTGTGCAGCAAATCCTGGGTCGAGGTGCGTTCCGAGCCCCGACGCATGTTGTTCTTCCACACCGATTCATAAATGAAGTTGTGGAAGTAGAAATACTCCAGGTGCTTGAACTCGGTCTTGCACGCCGAGAACAACTCTTCGCAAGTCTTCACATGGGCATCCATCGAGCCGCCGATGTCGAACAGCAGCAACAGCTTGATGGTGTTACGCCGCTCCGGGCGCATCTGGATATTCAGCAGCCCGGCATCGCGGGCCGTATGGTCGATGGTGCCGTCGATGTCGAGCTCTTCCGCCGCACCCTGGCGTGCGAACTTGCGCAGGCGGCGCAGGGCGATCTTGATGTTGCGCGTGCCCAGTTCCACCGAATCATCGAGGTTCTTGTACTCGCGCTGGTCCCAGACCTTGACCGCCTTGCCCTGGCGCTTGCCGGCATCCCCCACGCGAATGCCTTCGGGGTTGAAGCCGCCGGAGCCGAAGGGGCTGGTACCGCCGGTGCCGATCCACTTGTTGCCGCCGGCGTGGCGTTCCTTCTGTTCTTCCAGACGTTTCTTGAATTCTTCGATCAGCTTGTCGAGGCCGCCGAGGGACTGGATCTGTGCGCGTTCCTCGTCGGTCAGCGAGCGTTCGAATTCCTTGCGCAGCCAGTCTTCGGGGATCAGCGCCTGCAGGTGATCATCGAGTTTTTCCAGGCCATTGAAGTAGGCGCCGAAGGCCCGGTCGAACTTGTCGAAATGCCGTTCGTCCTTTACCAGGATCGCCCGGGCCAGGTAGTAGAACTCGTCCATGTCGGCGAAGGTCACGCGCTGTTTCAGCGCGTTGATCAGGTCCAGCAGCTCACGCACCGACACCGGCACCTTGGCTGCACGCATTTCATTGAACAGGTTGAGCAGCATGGCAATCGCCCTTATCGGTTACCGCGACGGCTCATGAACGCCAGGCGTTCCAGCAACTGCACGTCCTGCTCGTTCTTCACCAGGGCACCGGCCAGGGGCGGGATGGCCTTGGTGGGGTCGCGCTCGCGCAGTACCGCTTCGCCGATGTTGTCGGCCATCAGCAGTTTCAGCCAGTCCACCAGTTCGGAGGTGGACGGTTTTTTCTTCAGGCCCGGTACTTTGCGCACGTCAAAGAATACGTCGAGGGCTTCGCTGACCAGGTCTTTCTTGATGTCCGGGTAGTGCACGTCGACGATCTTTTGCAGGGTGGTGCGGTCCGGGAAGGCGATGTAGTGGAAGAAGCAGCGGCGCAGGAACGCGTCCGGCAGCTCTTTTTCGTTGTTGGAGGTAATGATGATGATCGGGCGCTTCTTGGCCTTGATGGTCTCGTCGATTTCGTAGACGTAGAACTCCATCTTGTCGAGTTCTTGCAGCAGGTCGTTGGGGAACTCGATGTCGGCCTTGTCGATTTCGTCGATCAGCAGGATGACCCGCTCCTCGGACTCGAAGGCTTCCCAGAGCTTGCCCTTTTTCAGGTAGTTGCGTACGTCGTGCACCTTGTCCACGCCCAGTTGCGAGTCCCGCAGGCGGCTCACCGCGTCGTACTCGTACAGGCCCTGGTGCGCCTTGGTGGTGGACTTGATGTGCCAGGTGATCAGCTTGGCGCCAAAGGATTCGGCCAGTTGCTCGGCGAGCATGGTCTTGCCGGTGCCCGGTTCGCCCTTGACCAGCAGTGGCCGCTCCAATGTGATGGCGGCGTTGACGGCCAGTTTCAGGTCATCGGTGGCAACGTAGGCCTGGGTGCCTTCGAACTTCATCTATCAATCCTCGAACGTGACGCCGAACGGTGCAGGACCGAAGCGGGCGAGTAATCAGCTTGGCCCGACTATACCGCGCAGCCCCGGCGACTGTGAACGCAGACGGGCTATTCAGTCTCTGAATGGGCAGTCACGTTGAAGATCAATCTGTCGAGGGCTTGGGTTGTTCATAGCGGGCGTTGAAGGCCTGGACAAAACCATTGCGCAAAATCTGCAAAAACGCCTGGAACGCGCTGATATCTTGCTGGTGCACGTTGCCGCTGAGCTCCACGCGGGTGGCGAACTGGTTTTTCTGCTGGTTCTTCAGCACGGTTTCGCTGACGCCAACCACCGCCTCCCAGATCGACCGGAAGATGCCCTTGTCCTTGTTCTCGACATCCTGCTGCCAGTTGAACACTTCGACATTGCGCAGCAAAGGCTTGATGTAGCCGGTCAACTGGCCTTTTTCGGCCTGGGCTTCCACCACCAGGTCGCCGGTGCCGGCATTGAAGTCGAACTTGCCGTAGGCCGAGGCGAAGTCATTCATGCGCTTGAGTTCGATATCCCGGGCCCGGAAGCGGAATTCGAAGTTTTCGAAATTGCTCAAGGGGTCGAACGTGGCGGTGGCTTCCAGCGGTGCCTGGCCCAGAAACAGCGCCTTGCCGTCGAAGCGCGCGTCGCGCTGGCCTTTGACATCCACCACGTTGGTCAGGTTGTAGAAGCTGGCGTTGACCTGGGTCGCGTACATATTGACCGGCGGTTTCGAACTGAAGTTATGGAACGCGATCTTTCCGTCGTCGATGCGTACCTCGTTCAGGGTGATCGGCAACAGTTTGCTCAGTTGGGCCCGCCAGTCGGTGCCCTGACCGGTCTGGGACGCCTGTTTGTTGGTGCCGCCGTCGACGAAGTTCAGCTCCGGCTTGATGAACTGTGCCTCGGCCACCACTGCGTGGTCGTACCACAGCGAATGCCAGCTCACTGACAGGTCGATCACCGGCGCCTTGACGAACGGTACCGGCACCTTGCCGTCGACCTTGACGATCTGCAGGCCGTTGATCCGATAGGCGCCGCGCCACAGTGCGAGGTCGACATCGGTGACCTGGCCGCGGTAATCGCCCATGTCGGCGAGTTTGTCATTCAGGTAATTGCGCACCAGATAGGGCAGTGCGATATCCAGGACGACCAGCAGTACCACGACCCCGACGAGGGTCCAGAGCGGCCAACTGTAGCGACGTTTCATAGGAAAATTCTCCATCCGTGTAGGCGATTGACTGCTGGCGCCGCCGGACGTTCGCTTGACTGGACGCCTTGCAACACGAGGCATACCCTTGGGGCCTTCCTGAAATTGCCTTAAGGACCCGTCATGAGCCGCATTTTTGCAGACAACGCGCACTCCATCGGTAACACGCCCCTGGTTCAGATCAACCGTATCGCGCCGCGTGGCGTGACTATCCTGGCCAAGATCGAAGGGCGTAACCCGGGGTATTCGGTGAAGTGCCGGATTGGCGCAAACATGATCTGGGATGCCGAAGGCAGCGGCAAACTCAAGCCGGGCATGACCATTGTCGAGCCGACTTCCGGCAACACCGGGATCGGCCTGGCATTTGTCGCCGCCGCCCGTGGTTACAAGCTGTTGCTGACCATGCCCGCCTCCATGAGCATCGAGCGCCGCAAGGTGCTCAAGGCCCTCGGCGCCGAACTGGTGTTGACCGAGCCGGCCAAGGGCATGAAGGGCGCGATTGAAAAAGCCGGCGAAATCCTTGCCAGCGACCCGGCCAGGTACTTTATGCCGGCCCAGTTCGAAAACCCGGCCAACCCGGCGATCCACGAGAAAACCACCGGTCCGGAAATCTGGAATGACACTGATGGCGCGGTCGACGTGCTGGTAGCGGGCGTGGGCACTGGCGGCACCATCACCGGGGTGTCGCGCTATATCAAGAACATCCAGGGCAAGCCGATCCTGTCGGTGGCGGTGGAGCCGATCAGTTCGCCGGTGATTACCCAGGCGCTGGCCGGTGAAGAGATCAAGCCCAGCCCCCACAAGATCCAGGGTATCGGCGCCGGTTTTGTGCCGAAGAACCTCGACCTGTCGATGGTCGACCGGGTCGAACTGGTCAGCGACGAAGAATCCAAGGCCATGGCGTTGCGCCTGATGCAGGAGGAGGGGATTCTGTGTGGTATCTCCTGCGGCGCGGCGATGGCCGTGGCGGTGCGACTGGCGCAGAAGCCGGAAATGCAGGGCAAGACCATCGTCGTGGTGCTGCCGGACTCCGGTGAACGCTACCTGTCGAGCATGCTGTTCGCCGATTTGTTCACCGATCAGGAAAACCAGGCTTGATTCAAATCAGCGCGATGGCGTGGCCCTTATGCATAATTGGCCCGTTATCGCGCACCGCTAGATGCTGATTGTTGGAGTGCGCGGGTTTTTCCCGAGGCCCGGAGTGTTTATCATGGCCGGCTGCTACGTCTGGTTTCCCCGTAACGGGAGGCTAATGGCCAGACGCCTATTTCCAGGAGTTGCTGCATGACCTTTTCTTTGGCCGCCAAACTGTCGGTGTTGCTGCTGTTTATCGGCAGCACGCTGTATGTGCATTTGCGTGGCAAGGCCCGTTTGCCGATGTTGCGTCAGTTCGTCAACCATTCAGCGCTGTTCGCCCCGTACAACGCCTTGATGTACATCTTCTCCGCCGTGCCGTCCAAGCCGTACCTGGACCGCAGCAAGTTCCCGGAGCTGGACGTGCTCAAGGACAACTGGGAAGTGATTCGCGAAGAGGCCATGCACCTGTTCGACGAGGGCTACATCCGCGCCGCGGAGAAGAACAACGACGCCGGTTTCGGCTCGTTCTTCAAGAAGGGCTGGAAGCGTTTCTACCTCAAGTGGTACGACAAACCGTTGCCGTCGGCTGAACTGCTGTGCCCGAAAACCGTGGCCCTGGTCAGCAGTATTCCCAACGTCAAGGGCGCGATGTTCGCCCTGTTGCCGGGTGGCAGCCACCTCAACCCGCATCGCGACCCGTTTGCCGGTTCCCTGCGTTATCACCTCGGGCTGTCCACGCCGAACTCCGACGACTGCCGTATTTTCGTCGACGGCCAGGTGTACGCCTGGCGCGACGGTGAAGATGTAATGTTCGACGAGACCTACGTGCACTGGGTGAAGAACGAAACCGAGCACACCCGGGTGATCCTGTTCTGCGACATCGAACGCCCGCTGAGCAACCGCCTGATGACCCGCATCAACCGTTGGGTCAGCGCGCAACTGGGGCGCGCCACCGCACCGCAGAACCTGGATGACGAACGCGTTGGCGGAATCAACCAGGCGTATGCCTGGAGCAAGCGCTTCAGCGACAGCTTCAGTGGCGTGGTCAAGCAGTGGAAGCGCAAGCATCCGAAGGCTTATCGCATCCTGCGGCCAGTGCTGGCGGTGGTGGTGCTGACGGCGCTGGGGTATTGGTTGTTTGGTTAAGGCTTTTGCTGGCACGAAAAAACCGCTCCGATGAGCGGTTTTTTTATGCGCTGGATTTGTGCGGGCGAAGTTATTGCAAAGCATGTCCCCAGCTGGTTATAGTCGGCCGCAGGTGTTTCCAGACACCTTGTTCATCCCTTCATAAAAGATCAGCACATGCCAGCTTCCCTGCGCATAGCGGTAGTCGATTCAGCGGTCAACGCTGCGGTCGTGCCGTGCGGGAGCCAGCAGCCTGCGCAGATCAGTCACTACCCCCCACCTGTCAGTAGCACGCCGGTGTACGCAGTCGTATCACCGCCGGGTGTTGGCATTTCGGGCTGATCAGCTGATGGCTGTTCCCCTGTGCCCGCCTGAAAAAACCTACTGAATTTCAGCTGTTGCTGAGTTGGCTTTTTGCCTGATCACAGGTGGTATCCATGTCTGTTCTTTCGAAACAATCCGTGGCCGCGGCGGCCTCGACGAGCCTGTTTGTCTTGCTGTGGAGCAGCGGGGCGATTTTCTCCAAATGGGGCCTGGCCCACGCTTCACCCTTTGCGTTTCTGCTGATCCGTTTCGCCATCGCCCTGGCGGGGTTGGTGATACTGGTACCGATCCTCAAGCTGAAGTTGCCGCGTCCCGGCAGGCCGATGCTTTACGCGGCGGCTACCGGGCTGGTGCTGTTGGGGGCCTACCAGATTTTCTATCTGCTGGCCCTGGACCTCAAAGTCACGCCCGGCATGATGGCAACCATCATGGGCGTGCAGCCGATCCTGACCGTGGTGTTGATGGAGCGCCGGCGCTCCTGGAGCCGGATGTTCGGCCTCGCGCTGGGATTGGCGGGGTTGATCATGGTGGTGTACCAGGGCATCGGGATGTCCGGCATGTCCCTGGCAGGCATGCTTTTTGGCCTGTTGGCCCTGGCCAGCATGACCTTTGGTTCGATCATGCAGAAGCGCATCACCGATAACCCGTTGGGCACGCTGCCTGTGCAATACCTGGCCGGCTTGCTGTTGTGCTCGGTGTTTGTGCCGTTCCAGCCGTTCCACTTTGAACACAACACCGGCTTTTTCGTGCCGGTGCTGTGGATGGGGCTGGTGGTGTCATTGCTGGCGACGCTGTTGCTGTACCGGCTGATTGCCCGGGGCAACCTGGTGAATGTCACCAGCTTGTTCTACCTGGTGCCCGCGGTGACCGCGGTGATGGACTACCTGATCTTCGGCAACAAGCTGGCAATGTTGAGCTTGCTGGGGATGGGCTTGATCATCGTCGGATTGGCTTTCGTGTTCCGTAAGGGCTGATAAAACCAACGCTGTAGGAGCCAAAAAGCTCCTACAGCTTGCGGGCCAATTTCCCCGGCCGAAGCACCAGCCACAACGCCCCCGCAATCAATAACCCGCCATACAGATGCGCCATGGACAACGGCTCATCCAGCAGCAACGCGCCCCACAACACCCCGAATGGCGGAATCATGAAGGTCACGGTCATCGACTTCACCGGGCCGATGGACGTCAGCAAGCGGAAGTACAGGATGTAGGCAAACGCTGTGCATACCAGCCCCAACCCCAGCAGCGACAACCATACAGGCCAGCCACCCCAGCTGACCGGTGGATGGCTGATGGCACTCCAGGCAAACAGCGGCAGCAGGAACAGCGTGGCCCCGAGCATGCTGCCCAGGGCCGCCAGGCGACTGTCCAGCCCGCCCTGTTGATCGAGCCAGCGGCGTGCCAAAAAGCCGGCAAAGCCATAGCAGGTGGTCGCCAACAGGCATGCCAGCGCCCCCATCAACAATTCCATGTCGAAGGCCACCGGCCCGGCGCGGGTCAGGATGCCAACGCCGAACAGGCCCAGGCATACCCCGGCGATTTTCGACGGCGTGAGGCGCTCACTGAAGAACAACCCGCCAATCAGCACGCCCATCAGTGGCGTCGTGGCATTGAAGATCGCCGAGTAACCGGCCGGCAGCACTTGGGCCGCCACTGAATACATGGTCGCGGGAATGCCCGAGTTGATCACCCCGAGCAACAGGACCGTCTTGAACTTGCCCTGGAAATCCCAACTCACCCGCATCATGGCGAGGATCACCAGCAGGCCGGTGGCGGCAATCGACACCCTGAAAAACGCGGTAGGAAGGGTGCCGATTTCCGGCGCGATAATTCGCATGAACAAAAAACTCGCGCCCCAGATAGCGGCCAGCACCAACAGGTGCAGGGTGTCGACAGGTCTCACGGAGGAACTCCAGTTTGATAAGGGCGGAAGTGTTGCCCACCGACCTGTCTGACACAATCGCTAATACATGTTTTACAGCACGAAACGCGTCACCAAGCCATTGAGGTCCACCGCCAGCCGCGACAGTTCCTGGCTGGCCGCCGAGGTCTGGGTGGCACCGGCGGCGGTTTGCGTCGACAGGTCCCGGATGTTCACCAGGCTGCGGTCCACCTCACGAGCCACCAACGCTTGCTGCTCGGCGGCGCTGGCGATCACCAGGTTGCGCTGGCTGATCTGCGAGATCGCCGCCGTGATTTTCTCCAGTGCACTGCCGGCGCTGTTGGCCCGCTGCAAGGTCTGGCCAGCGTGTTCGGCGCTGCTGTTCAGGGCGCCGACGGTGTCCTGGGTGCCTTGCTGGATACCGTTGATCATCTGCTCGATTTCTTCGGTGGAGTCCTGGGTGCGTTGTGCCAGGGAGCGCACTTCGTCAGCCACCACGGCAAAACCACGACCGGCCTCGCCCGCGCGTGCCGCCTCAATCGCTGCGTTGAGTGCCAGCAGGTTGGTTTGCCCGGCAATCCCGCGAATCACTTCAAGCACCTTGCTGATGTCCTGGGCCTGCGCCGCCAGGCCCTCTGCCTTGGTCGAGGCACCGAGGACTTCGTCCACCAGGTTCTGGATCGAGCTGATGGTTTCGCTGATCTGGTAGTGACCGTGCTTGCTGTCTTCGTCGGAGGCCTTGGAGGCTTCGGCGCTGGAAACCGCATTGCCCGCCACTTCATCGACTGCCGCGCTCATCTGCGTCACGGCGGTGGCAGCCTGTTCGATCTCGTCGTTCTGCGCTTGCAGGCCGCGGGTGCTCTGCTCCATTACCGAACTCATCTCTTCCGCCGCCGAGGCCAACTGCTGCGACGATTCGCTGATGCCACGGATGGTTTCCTGCAGGTTGGCCTGCATGGTGGCCAGCGCGGTGAGCAGTTGCGCCGGCTCATCCTTGCCCTCCACGACGATCGGCCGGCTCAGATCGCCGGAGGCGATGGTGCGGGCCACTGTCAGTGCCTGGCCAATGGGCGCGGTGATGCTGCGGGTCAGCAGCCAGGCCAGCAGTAAAGTTGCCATCAGGGCGGTGACGATGATGGTGCCGACCACCCATTGGGCGCTGGTGTACATCTGCGCCGCCGATGTTGCGGCGTCTTCCACACCTTTTTGGTTGAAGGTGATCATGTCTTCCAGGCTTTTGTTGAGGACCATGCCTTGGGGGGCGAGGCGGCTGTTGAGCAGGTCCATGGCGTTTTGCTGCTGGTCCTGGTCGACCAGTTGAATCATCTGGCCGACGATCGTCATATAGCTCGCAACGTTGGCTTTCAACTGTTTGAGCAGGTCGCGTTCCTGCTCGTTGCTCAGCAGGGTTTCGTGACGGCTCAGCAGTTCTTCAAGGTCGCCACGCTGGCGGGTGATCAGGTTTTTGCTGTTGTCACGCACCCGGGACTCATCGGTGGTGAGCAAGCGCAACGCTTCCAGGCGGATGCTGGCGACGCAGGCGGCGCTGTCGTGAATGTTTTCAATACTCGGCATCCACGACTCTTCGATGATCAGTGCGCTTTCCCGCAGCTTGGCCATCTGGCCTAAACCAAACAGGCCGACCACGATCAACAGGCTGGCCAAAACCCCAAAACTCAGACTGGCGCGCAGGCCGATCCCTATATTCCTCAATGACATCTCAATGCTCCTTTGGCGGTTAGAACCTGTTCCCGGATCGGTCTTCTGACCTTGTTAGGTGGGAGAGGGCGCGCTATATAGCAAAGTGCCACTAGCTAGGGTAGTCAGGGTTTCCCTTACGTTGGATCCAATGGTCGAGAAGCCACCAGTACCGGAGCAGTAGAGCAAAGACTCTTATTTACCCCGGCTCTCACAGGCAGGCCACGTCACACAAGGCCTGTAGATGAAACGTTTAATGCTGGGAGGGTGACGCGCGGGTTTTTTGTTGACCAGTTAGTCGAATTAAATAAAGAGTAAATAAATGTACGAAATGAACAATCTTGTACAAGTCTGAATGAAAAATGATCCTTCTCCTGTTCCCGCACACTGGCTAAGCTCAGCTCACTCCAAATGCCCGCAGAGGTTTCCCGAATGCCGCAGCCAACGCCCGCCCTCGACATTGCGCAGATGATCCTCGACGGCTTCGACGACTACCGCGAGCACTTCCGCCAGATCACCGACGGCGCCCGGGAGCGCTTTGAAAAGGCGCAGTGGCAGCAAGGGCAGGCGGCATCGGCTGCGCGCATCAATCTTTACGAAGAGAAGGTCAGCGAAGTCACGGCGCGGCTGCGGGCGGCTTTCGATGAAGCCGTGTTGCTCGACATTGCCGACTGGCCGCTGGTGAAAAGTGCCTACATCAGCCTGATCGACCTGCGGTTTGACGATGAGCTGTCCGAGACCTGGTACAACTCGACGTTTTGCGGGCTGTTCAGCCATGACCTGATCAGCGACGGCTGCATGTTCATCCATACCACCCGGCCGAGCCTGCGCCGCGCCCGGGCGGCGCAGACCCGAACCTACAAGCCGGGCGGCAAGCTGGCAGGCATGCTGGAACAGATTTTCGCCGACTACAGTTTCAGCGAACCCTACGCCGACTTGCCCGCCGACCTGCGCCGCCTGGAGGCGCAATTGCGCGAAAACCTGCCGGACTGGGTGTGCAAGGACCCGGACCTCAACGTCGAACTGTTTTCCTCGGTGCTGTACCGCAACAAAGGCGCGTACCTCGTAGGGCGCATCTACACCCGCGACGAACAGTGGCCGCTGGTGATCCCGCTGCTGCATCGGGAAGGGCGCGGCATCCAGATCGACGCGCTGATCACCGACGAGGCCGATGTGTCGATCATCTTCTCGTTCACCCGCTCCTATTTCATGGTGGACGTGCCGGTGCCGGCGGAGTTTATCGGCTTCCTCAAGCGCATCCTGCCGGGCAAGCACATCGCCGAGTTGTACACCTCCATCGGCTTCTACAAACACGGCAAATCCGAATTCTACCGGGCGCTGATCAACCACCTTGCCACCACCGATGACCAGTTCATCATGGCGCCGGGCGTGCGCGGCATGGTCATGAGCGTGTTTACCCTGCCGGGTTTCAACACGGTGTTCAAGATCATCAAGGACCGGTTTTCACCGTCGAAAAACGTCAACCGCGCCACCGTGATCGAGAAGTACCGGTTGGTGAAAAGTGTCGACCGGGTAGGGCGCATGGCCGACACCCAGGAGTTCGCCGACTTCCGTTTTCCGTTGAGCAAATTCGAGCCTGAATGCCTGGCCGAACTGCTGGAAGTCGCCGCCGGTACCGTCGAAGTCGAAGGCGATACGGTACTGATCCGCCACTGCTGGACCGAGCGGCGCATGACCCCGCTGAACCTCTACCTGGAAAACGCCAACGAAGCCCAGGTGCGCGAAGCCCTGGAAGACTACGGCCTGGCGATCAAGCAACTGGCGGCGGCGAATATTTTCCCGGGCGACATGCTGCTGAAGAATTTTGGCGTCACCCGCCACGGTCGCGTGGTGTTCTACGACTATGACGAAATCTGTTTCCTGACCGAGGCCAACTTCCGCCACATCCCGGCGCCGCGTACCCCGGAAGATGAAATGGCCTCCGAGCCCTGGTATTCCATCGGTCCGCTGGACGTGTTTCCCGAGGAGTTTCCGCCATTCCTGTTTGCTGATTCCGCCCAGCGCCGCCTGTTCGACGAACTGCACGGCGAGCTGTACAACGCCGACTACTGGAAAGGCCTGCAAGAGGCGATTCGTGCCGGCAAGGTAATCGATGTGTTTCCTTACCGGCGCAAGGGCCTGGACAATGAATGAGGGGAGCGCGCGGCGGCGCTTTTCTGCGACAATCCGCCCCCTGCCTATATAGACGACCTTTGCTTACCTGATGACTGACCAAGCGCCCGCTATCGACCAACTGCTGAAAAACCTCGATCACGCCATGCTCGCCGACCGCCACCGCCTGCGGCGGCAGCTGCTTGAGCTGCGCAAGAAACCCGATGAGGAAAAACTTGCGCAGTGGGTGACGCGGATGCAGGCCTCCTGCGCCCAGGTGACGGCGCGGCGCGCCAGCCTGCCGGTGATTCGCTATGACGACAGCCTGCCGATCGCCGCCAAGCGTGACGAGATCAAGGAAGCGTTGCTCAAGCATCAGGTGCTGATCATTGCCGGTGAGACCGGTTCGGGTAAAACCACCCAGTTGCCGAAAATCTGCCTGGAAATCGGCCGCGGCCAATACGGCCTGATCGGCCACACCCAGCCGCGGCGGATTGCGGCGCGCAGCGTAGCGAGCCGGGTCGCGGAAGAGTTGGCGACGCCGCTGGGTTCCCTGGTGGGTTATCAGGTGCGGTTTGAAGACCAGAGTGATTCCAACACCCTGATCAAGCTGATGACCGACGGTATCCTGCTGGCCGAAACCCAGAACGACCGCTACCTCGAACGCTACGACACGATCATCGTCGACGAAGCCCACGAACGCAGCCTGAACATCGACTTCCTGCTGGGTTATCTGAAAACCCTGCTGCCGCGTCGCCCGGATCTCAAGGTCATCATCACCTCGGCCACCATCGACCTGGAGCGCTTTTCCAAGCACTTCGACGATGCGCCGATTGTCGAGGTGTCGGGCCGCACCTTCCCGGTGGAGACCTGGTACCGCCCGCTGACCCTGGAGCAGGACGAGGAGGGCAACCGCGTCGAGGACGACCTGACCGTCGACCAGGCGATTCTCGCCACCCTCGATGAGATCGCCGCCTTCGAGCGCAGCGAGCGCAAGAGCCCCGGCGATGTGCTGGTGTTCCTGCCCGGCGAGCGCGAGATTCGCGACGCTGCCGACATGCTGCGCAAGGCCCAGCTCAAGCACACTGAAATCCTGCCGCTGTATGCGCGCCTGTCGCCGGCGGAGCAGCAGCGGATCTTCCAGTCGCACCCGGGCCGGCGTGTGGTGCTGGCGACCAACGTCGCGGAAACCTCGCTGACCGTGCCAGGCATTCGTTATGTGATCGACAGCGGCACCGCGCGCATCAGCCGCTACAGCTACCGGGCCAAGGTGCAGCGACTGCCGATCGAGGCGATTTCCCAGGCCAGTGCCAACCAGCGTAAAGGCCGGTGCGGGCGGGTCGAACCCGGTATCTGCGTGCGCTTGTACAGCGAAGAGGATTTTATCGGGCGCCCGGAATTTACCGACCCCGAGATTCTTCGCACAAACCTCGCGGCCGTAATCCTGCAGATGCTGCACCTGCGCCTGGGCGAGATCACCGATTTCCCGTTTATCGAGCCGCCGGACGGCAAGGCCATCAGCGACGGTTTCAACCTGCTGCAAGAGTTGTCCGCCGTTGACCGCAACAGCCAGCTGACACCGATGGGCCGCCAGTTGGCGCGTCTGCCGGTGGACCCACGCATGGGCCGCATGTTGCTGGAGGCGGCCAAGCTTGGCAGCCTGCAGGAAGTGCTGATCGTCGCCAGCGCCATGTCGATCCAGGACCCGCGCGAGCGTCCGCCGGAGCGCCAGCAAGCCGCCGACCAGGCTCACGCACAATGGAAGGACGCGGATTCGGACTTCGCCGGGTTGGTGAACCTGTGGCGTGGTTTTGAAGAGCAGCGCCAGGAATTGACCGCCAGCCCGCTGCGCAATTGGTGCCGCAAGAATTTCCTGAACTACCTGCGCCTGCGGGAGTGGCGTGACTCCCACCGCCAGTTGAGCCTGATCTGTCGCGACATGCAGTTGACCGTCAACAAAGAACCGGCGGACTTCCCCAAACTGCACAAGGCGGTGCTGTCCGGCCTGCTCAGCCAGATTGGCCAGAAGACCGAAGAGGGCGATTACCTCGGCGCGCGTCAGCGGCGTTTCTGGATTCACCCGTCGTCGGGTATTGGCAAGAAGCGTCCGCAATGGCTGATGACCGCCGAACTGGTGGAAACCACCAAGCTGTACGCGCGGATGGTGGCCAAGATCGACGCCGACTGGATCGAGCCGTTGGCCGGGCACCTGATCAAGAAAAACCACTTCGAACCCCATTGGGAAAAGAAGCGCGGCCAGGTGGTGGCGTTTGAGCAGATCACCCTGTTCGGGTTGATCATCGTCGGGCGCCGGCCGGTGCATTACGGGCCGATTGATCCGGTGACGTCCCGCGAGCTGTTTATCCGCGAAGGCCTGGTGCGCGGCGAGATCCAGTCCCGGGCCCGCTGCCTGACGGCCAACCAGCAATTGCTGGAGCAGCTCGACGAACTGGAAGCCAAGGCCCGCCGCCGCGACATCCTGGCAGACGAAGAAACCCTGTACGCCTTCTACGACGCGCGCCTGCCCGCCGAGATCCACCAGACTGCGACCTTCGACAGTTGGTACAAGGTCAACAGCCAGAAAGACCCGCAGCTGTTGATCATGCGCGAAGAAGACGTGCTGGCCCGCGAGGCCAGTGAAGTCACCGCCGCCCATTACCCCGACACCTTGCACCTGGGCGACCTGGCCCTGGCCTTGAGTTATCACTTCGAACCCAACCATCCACGGGACGGTGTGACCCTGCGCGTGCCGGCGCCGCTGTTGCCGGCCTTGCCACCCGAGCGCCTGGAATGGCTGGTGCCGGGTGTGATCGAGGCCAAGTGCATTGCCCTGGTGCGCAACTTGCCCAAGGCCCTGCGCAAGAACTTCGTGCCGGTGCCGGATTTCGTCAAGGCGGCGTTGCAACGTATCGAGTTCGGCCAAGGCTCGTTGCCTCAGGCCTTGGGGCGTGAGCTGCTGCGCATGACCGGGGCACGGGTCAGCGATGAAGCCTGGGCCGAGGCTGCGCAGCAGGTGGAGAGCCACCTGAAGATGAACCTGGAAGTAGTCGACGGCCAGGGCAAGTTCCTCGGTGAAGGCCGCGACCTGGCCGAGTTGACCGCGCGTTTCGCCGAGGCCAGCCAAGCTGCGTTGGCGGTGCCGCAGACTGCGAAGAGCCAGCAGCCGGTGGAGGCCAAGGTGTTCGCGGCGGTGGCCGAGAAAACCCAGCAAAACATAGCCGGGCTTTCGATGACGGTGTATCCGGCCTTGGTCGAAGAAAACGGCACGGTCAAGGAAGGGCGTTTCTCTACCGCTGCCGAGGCTGAGTTCCAGCACCGTCGAGCCTTGCAGCGCCTGCTGCTGCAACAACTGGCCGAGCCGGCAAAGTTCCTGCGGGGCAAATTGCCGGGCCTGACCGAGTTGGGGTTGATGTACCGCGAGCTGGGGCGTATCGAAGCCCTGGTGGAAGACATTCTGTTGGCCAGCCTCGACAGTTGCGTGCTGGAAGGCGAAGCCAGCCTGCCGCGGGACGGCGCCGGCCTGGCCGCCCTGGCCGAGCGCAAGCGTGGCAGTTGGACCGAGCACGCCGAGCGCCAGGCGCGCCTGACCCTCGAAATTTTGAAACTGTGGCATGGCCTGCAAAAACGCTTCAAGGGCAAGATTGACCTGGCCCAGGCGGTGGCGCTGAATGATATCAAGCAGCAACTGAGCAATCTGGTGTATCCCGGTTTCGTACGGGAAACTCCGGCGCAATGGTTCAAGGAACTGCCGCGCTTCCTCAAGGCCATCGAGCTGCGCCTGGAGAAATTGCCAAGCCAGGTGCAGAAGGACCGGGTCTGGAGTACCGAGTTGGGCGGCTTGTGGAGCCAGTATCAGAACCGCCTGAACAAACACGCCCAGGAAGGCAAGCGCGACCCTCAGCTGGAGCTGTATCGCTGGTGGCTGGAGGAATACCGGGTTTCGCTGTTTGCCCAGCAGTTGGGCACCAAGGTACCGATTTCCGACAAGCGCCTGAGCAAGCAATGGAGCCTGGTCGAAGCGTGACCGACGTGCGGCAAGCAACTGTGGCGAGCGAGCTTGCTCGCTCGCCACAGGGAAGGTGTTTGCGCGGGATAGGCGCCAAGTGTCCGATGTTGTGGCAAACTTCGCGGTTATAAATGCCGGGATCGTCGAGTTGGGCTGGTGCAGCCGTGGCGCGATGGAATAAAGCGTTTCCAGTTTGAAGGCCGCTGGGCGGCATAAAACTACTTACGGTTTGGTACGACGGTACCAATACCCTTCTGCCTGAACAGATTTAGAGGAACGACCGTGCATAACGTCGTCATCAGCGGCACAGGCCTGTACACCCCGGCCAACAGCATCTCCAACGAAGAGCTGGTGCAGTCTTTCAATGCTTACGTGCAACAGTTCAACCTGGATAACGCCGCCGCCATTGAACGCGGTGACGTGGAGGCCCTGACCGAATCCAGCGCCGCCTTTATCGAGAAGGCCTCGGGCATCAAGAGCCGCTTTGTCATGGACAAGGCCGGCATTCTCGACCCGCAACGCATGGCGCCACGCCTGCCCGAGCGCTCCAACGACGAATGGTCGATCCTCTGCCAGATGGCCGTCAGTGCTGCCGAGCAAGCCTTGCAGCGCGCCGGCAAGACCGCCGCCGATATCGACGGTGTGATCGTCGCCTGTTCCAACCTGCAGCGGGCGTACCCGGCGATTGCCATCGAAGTCCAGGAAGCGCTGGGTATCCAGGGTTTTGGCTTTGACATGAACGTGGCGTGTTCCTCGGCGACCTTCGGTATCCAGAACGCCGCCAACAGCATCCAGCTGGGCCAGGCGCGGGCTATCCTGATGGTCAACCCGGAGATCTGCACCGGCCACCTGAACTTCCGCGACCGCGACAGCCATTTCATCTTTGGCGATGCGGCCACCGCCGTGATCCTGGAGCGGGCCGACCTGGCCACTTCCGAGCATCAGTTCGATGTGGTGAGCACGAAGTTGCTGACCAAGTTCTCCAACAACATCCGCAATAACTTCGGCTTCCTCAACCGCGCGGCGGAAGAGGGGATTGGTGCCCCGGACAAGCTGTTCGTGCAGGAAGGCCGCAAGGTCTTCCGTGATGTCTGCCCGATGGTCGCCGAGTTGATCGGCAAGCACCTGTCGGAAAACCAGCTGAATGTTGGCGATGTGAAGCGTTTCTGGCTGCACCAGGCCAACCTCAGCATGAATCACCTGATCGTGAAGAAACTGCTGGGCCGCGAGGCTTCTGTGGAAGAGGCGCCGGTGATCCTCGATACTTACGCCAACACCAGTTCGGCGGGTTCGGTGATTGCGTTCCACACCTACCAGGACGACTTGCCCAAGGGCGCTGTGGCTGTGCTTAGCTCGTTTGGCGCAGGGTATTCGATTGGTAGCGTGATCCTGCGCAAACGCTGATCATGTTTTGAAATCGAGGTCTTGAATGGCAGCAGCGGACGACGCGCACCTGCTTGAACGATTGCTCAAGGGTGAGCAGCGGGCCTACAAGGAGTTGGTCACCACTTACCAGAGCGCTATGCGCGCGGTGGCCTATGCCATTGTTGGCCAGCGCCATGCCGACGAGGTGGTGCAGGACGCCTGGCTCTCGGTGGTGCGCAACCTGGCGAAATTCGAGGGGCGTTCCAGCCTCAAGACCTGGCTGCTGACCATTACTGCCAACTCGGCAAAGGGCCGCTACAAGCAGAACCGCCGGGAAGTACTGCTCGATGACTTGCCGGCGCCCCATGGCACCATCGGTGATGATCGCTTTGTGCCCGAAGATGGCCACTGGGCCGTCGCGCCGTTTGCCTGGCACCAGGACACGCCCGAAGCCCTGCTCACTGAAGACGAATTGCGTAAATGCCTGGAGCACACACTGGCCAGTCTTTCCGAGCTGCAAAGCAGCGTACTGCTGCTGCGTGAGCGCCAGGGGCTGGAGTTGGAGGAGATTTGTAATCTTCTGACGCTATCGCTCTCCAATGTTCGTGTGCTGTTGCATCGAGCACGGCTTAAAGTCTTCGCCACGGTGGAGCATTTTGAGGAAACCGGCGAATGTTGACCTGTAAGGAACAAGTGGCACGTTCCAGTGACTATCTCGATGGGCAACTGACCTTTCGCGAGCGCCTGCTGGTGCGCCATCACCTGATGTTCTGCCCCAACTGCCGGCGCTTTATCCGGCAGATGCGCTTGATGCAGGCGACGCTGAAGATCCTGCCCGAGCCGCCTATCGCCGATGTTGATGCGTTGGCCGAACGCCTGGCCGCCGAGCGCTCCCGCGACCAATAATATCCATCACTTTTCACACTGAAACGAAGCCCGCATCGATAAAAGATGCGGGCTTTTTTTTGCTCAAAAAACAACCAAGATGAAAAATATTTCATTTTTCATGGGTGTTTTTACATTTTGTATCATCTGCCCTTTTTACCAGTTTTCAGGGCTGGAGCCTTGATTTACATAGGCTCTTGCTTATTTCGAATGGCTATTAAAAAGTTCCCAAGTAACAAAATCTTTATGTTCCGGCAACCCAGCTGAAATATCCCCTCGCCAAGATCGCCCCCCAACACCAGCGGCTCTAAACCGCGTGTTTTACCAATGCACAAGACCATCAATTAGGGGAATTCTTCGATGATCCGCAAGCACTTCGCCGGTTTCTCGGCCAGCGCCTTGGCCCTGGCCGTCACCGCCCAGGCTTTCGCCGGTACTGTCACTACTGACGGTGCCGATATCGTGGTCAAAACCAAGGGCGGCCTTGAGGTTGCAACCACCGACCAGAATTTCAGCTTCAAGCTGGGTGGTCGTTTGCAGGCCGATTACGGCACGTTTGATGGCTTTTACACCAAGAATGGCAACTCGGCTGACGCCACATACTTCCGACGTGCCTACCTCGAATTGGGCGGCACGGTGTACAAGGACTGGAAATACCAGATCAACTACGACTTTTCCCACAACTCCGGCAATGCCGATGATGGCTACTTCGACGAAGCGTCCTTCTCGTACGTAGGCTTCAAGCCAGTGGTGATCCGCGCGGGTCGTTTCGACCAGGACTTCGGCCTGGAAAAAGCCACCAGTTCCAAATGGGTGACCGCCATCGAGCGTAACCTCGGTTATGAAGTCGCCGACTGGATCAACTCCCACGAGAACGGCATGGGCCTGCAGGTCAGCGCCGTGGTGGCTGACATGGCCTACCTGTCCTCCAGCGTGTCGTCCAAGGACATCAACGACAAGGACGGCAAAGGCGTGAAGCAGTTCAACGGCCGTGCCGTGTTTGCGCCGATGCACGACAGCGGCAACGTCTTGCACCTGGGTGTGGACGTGGCGGTGCGTGACCTGAAGGACACCTCGTTCGACTCGCGGATCCGTCCTCGCCTGGACGCTCGTGGCGTTGCCACCAACGGCGGTAACGATGCCGGGGCCAACGGCAACCGTGCGACCTTCGGCGGCGGTGTAGGGCTGGACTCCGGCAACCTGACCGCGAACGACGCCTACGACACCGACACGGTGTTCGGCGGCGAATTTGCCTTCGCCCGCGGTCCGCTGTCCCTGCAGGCCGAATACCTGAACCGCAAGATGAAGGCCGACAGCAGCGCTTATCAGGATGTGAAGGCCACGGGTTTCTACGGCCAGGTGGCCTACACGCTGACCGGCGAGTCCCGGGTCTACAAACTCGACGGCGCCAAGTTCGACACCATCAAGCCGCAGAACAAGCAGTTCGGTGCGTGGGAAGTGTTCTACCGCTACGACAACATCAGCGTTGACGACAAAAACGTGGTGCGTAACAGCGCGACCCGTGAAGTGGGTGACGCCAAGGCAAGCCTGAACACCATCGGTGTCAACTGGTACGCCAACGAAGCGGTGAAGGTGTCTGCCAACTACCTCAAGGTCAGCACTGACAAGATCCAGAACGCCAATGGCGACGACAGCGGCGACGCCATCGTGGCCCGCGTGCAGTACGTGTTCTAGGCAACCTGTAATACCGCTCCAAAGCGCTCTTTCTTCATCCGTCAAAGCGCTCCTCATTTGGTTTGCCCCGCCGTTTGGCGGGGCTTTTTTTTGCGCCGTGTCCTGTAGGCGCGAGCTTGCTCGCGAAGAACCCGAGATCACCGCGTTCTGTCAGAATGGTCGCGTTGTCGTTAACGATCATCGCGAGCACGCTCGCTCCTACACAAAGCCGTGACCGTCGGGGAATGGGATGCCGTTACAACGTTTGAATAACCTGTCCGAGATTGCGCCCGATGAATGGAACGCGTTGGTCCCCGTCGATCAGCCGTTTCTGCGCCATGCGTTCCTCAGTGCCCTGGAAGACAGCGCCAGCATCGGCCCGCACTCCGGCTGGCAGCCCGAGCATTTGCTGCACTATGAAGGTGGACGGCTGATTGCCGCGTTGCCCAGCTATCGCAAATGGCATTCCTATGGCGAGTACGTGTTCGACCACGGTTGGGCCGATGCCTGCGAGCGGGCGGGCATCGACTACTACCCGAAATTGCTGACGGCCGTGCCCTTCAGCCCGGTCAGCGGCCCGCGCCTGTTGGCCGCCAGCGCCGAGGACGGTTTCGAATTGCTTAAAAGCCTGCCCGGTTACCTGGAAATCGAAGGCCTTTCCAGCGCCCATATCAACTTTACCGACGCCCTGGCGGACACCGCACTGGCCCGGCAGCCGGGTTGGCTGCAACGCCTGGGCTGCCAGTTTCATTGGCAAAACCGCGGCTACCGCGACTTCCAGGACTTTCTCGACGCGCTGAGTTCGCGCAAGCGCAAACAGATGCGCAAGGAGCGCGAGCAAGTGGCGGGGCAGGGCATCGATTTCGAGTGGCTGCAAGGTCATGAGTTGAGCGAGGCGCAGTGGGATTTTGTCTACGCCTGTTACGCCAATACCTACGCCATACGCCGACAATCGCCGTACCTGACCCGGGCGTTTTTCAGTCTGCTGGCCGAGCGCCTGCCCGAGGCGATTCGCGTGGTGCTGGCCAAGCAAGGCTCACGGCCGGTGGCCATGGCCTTCAGCCTGATCGGCGGCAACAGTTTTTATGGGCGTTACTGGGGCTGCCTGGCCGAGTTCGACCGGCTGCATTTCGAGACTTGCTTCTACCAAGGCATGGATTACGCGATTGCCCATGGCCTGCAGCGTTTCGACGCCGGCGCCCAGGGCGAGCACAAGTTGATTCGCGGGTTTGAGCCGGTGATCACGCACTCCTGGCATTACCTGCGACACCCGGGATTGAAGACCGCCGTGGCGGATTTCCTGGAGCGCGAAAGCGTGGGGATCCTGGCGTATGCCGAGGAGGCGAGGACAGCCCTGCCTTATCGGCAGGGCTGAATACCGTATGGGGGGCGAAGCAATTGTGGGAGCTGTCGAGCCTTGGCGAGGCTGCGATGCAGGCGCTGCGGTGTGGCAGGTACAGCGCGGTGATCCCA